>CAXSIB010000519.1:0-2634 GCA_964237095.1 uncultured Actinomycetales bacterium | reverse complement strand
TCGACGCCCCCGGCGGCAGGTGCGGCAGCGCCGCCTTGCACAGCCAGAACATCGCGTAGACGTTCGTCCGGTACAGGTGGTCGAAGTGCTCGGTGGTGATGTCGGCGATGTCCTCGTAGGCCTGCTGGCCGCCGGCGACGTTCACGAGCAGGTCGATCCCGCCGAGCTCGCTCAGCGCGGTCTCGATGATCTCGTCGCAGACCGCCTCCTGCGAGATGTCGCCGGGGACGAGGACGGCCTTGCGACCCGCCGCGCGGATCAGCTCGGCCACCTCGGCGGCGTCGTCCTTCTCCTCGGGCAGGAAGGAGATCAGGACGTCGGCACCCTCGCGGGCGAAGGCGATCGCCGCGGCGCGGCCGATGCCGGAGTCGCCGCCGGTCACGATCGCCTTCCGGCCCGTCAGGCGTCCGGCGCCGACGTAGCTGGTCTCGCCGTGGTCGGGCTTCGGGGTCATCTTCGAAGCCAGGCCGGGAGCGTTGTCGGACTGCTCCTCGAACTTCGGCTGCTCGTACTGGGTGCGCGGGTCGCGCATCACGTGCTGGGTCGCGGCGGCGGTGCCGCCCACGGTCGTGTCGTCCTGGCTGGTCGCGGCGGCCCTTCAGAGCCTCCCCGAGCAGGCGCTCGCTCGCGCCGGGGCCGGCCTCCCCGCCGTACACGTCGGCGGTGTCGAAGAGGGTGATGCCCGCGTCGAGGGCGGCGTCGACCACCGCGGTGGTCGCCGGGCCGTCGAGGCGGCCGCCCATGTTGTTGCAGCCGAGGCCGACGGTGCTGACCTGCAGGCCGGACGTGCCGAGGGGACGGGTCACCAGATCAGTCATGCTCCCCAGCCTCCACCCCGCGGGCGACGCCGTCGCGCGGGGTGGGACCCGGGGTCCGGGCGGGTCAGCCGGCGATCGAGCGGACCCCGCCGCGCAGCTGGGTGGCCAGCGGGCAGCGGAACGGGTCCGCCGCCCGGACCCCGACGCGGTTGAGGTAGCCGAGCAGGTCGCGGTAGGCGCCGAAGAACGAGGTCTCGGTGTAGGGGACACCGAGCTCCGCGCAGTGCTCGCGGACCATCGGGCGGACCGCGCGGAGGTTCACCCGGGGCATGTTCGGGAACAGGTGGTGCTCGATCTGGTAGTTCAGCCCGCCCATGACGAGGTCGACGAGCCAGCCCCCGCTGACGTTGCGGGACATGACCACCTGGCGGTGCAGGAAGTCGACCTTCACCCCACGCGGGACGATGGGCATCCCGATGTGGTTCGGCGCGAACGAGCCGCCGAGGAAGAGCCCGAAGAGCCCGACCTGCAGGCCGAGGAAGGCCGCCGCCTTGCCGGGGGGCAGGAACGCGAACAGCGCGGCGACGTACCCGAACAGCCGGACCGAGATGAACGCCCGCTCGACCCAGATGCGCCGCTGGCCGGGGTTGCGCCCGACGAGCTGCTTCACCCCGTGGATGTGGAGGTTCGCGCCCTCCATCAGCAGCATCGGCAGGAAGAGCGTGCCCTGCCAGGAGGTCAGCCGAGCGGCGAGCCCGCGGCGGGCGTCACCGTCCTCCTTGGAGAAGACGAGCACCTTCGACGCGATGTCGGGGTCCTTGCCGACCTGGTTGGGCATCCCGTGGTGGCGGGAGTGCTTGCTCATCCACCACGTGTAGCTCAGACCGCTCAGCAGCCCGGTGAGCACCAGCGCGCCCCACTCGTTGACCCGGAGCGAGGAGAAGATCTGCTTGTGCGCGGCGTCGTGGCCGAGGAACGCGACCTGGGTCAGCACGAACGCGAGCACGGCGGCCAGGATCAGCTGGTACCAGCTGTCGCCGACCACGACGACACCCGTGACGGTCGCGGCCAGCGCGGTCAGGGTCAGGGCGATCCGCACCGCGTAGGACCCGCGGCGGCGCTCCATGAGCCCGGCGTCCTGCGCCCGGCGGAGCAGGTCGGAGTAGGTGCTGACGTGGCGCTGGGCGGTGCGGCCGCGCACGCCGCCGGCGGCGGGCTCCGCCACCGGACCGGTCGACCCCGCGGGTGCGGAGATCGTCGCCGGGGCGGGGGGAGCGGGTCGGGCGGTCGTGAGGGGAGCGGGCACTCGTCTTCTTCCCGGTCGTCTGTGGGGGCGGAGCCGTGCGTCCGTCGACGCAGTGTGCCCGGCGACGGCGCGCGCGGCGCACCTGGGTGCCGCCTGAGGACGGCGTGTCCCCAGGAGTGCACAGCCGCATCTCAGGAATCTCGTGTCACCGCCCGGGCGCCGGTCGGTTTGGTACGGTACTGTTCAGTACGGTACGGATCGGTTCTCAGCAGGGAGTGTCGTGGTCAGCACGCTGGACGTCCCGATCGGTGCGACCCCGGTCGGCGACCGGCGGTCCCCGGGACAGTCGGATCGACGGATCGAGGGACGGGCCGGTCGGCCGGGGCGGATGGGCACCCCGACCGAGGACGTCCTCGAGGCGGTCGTCGCCCTGCTGGTGGAGGTCGGCTACGACGCGATGACCCTCGACGCCGTCGCCCAGCGGGCGCACGTCAGCAAGGCCACCCTCTACAAGCGGTGGGACGGCAAGCCCCGCCTGGTCGTCGAGGCCCTGCGCGCGCAGTCCCTCGCCGCCGTGCCGCTGCCGGACACGGGGACCCTGCGGACCGACCTGCTGGCCGTCGCCCGCCG
>CAXSIB010000518.1:0-2634 GCA_964237095.1 uncultured Actinomycetales bacterium | reverse complement strand
GGTCGGCTGGAGTGCGTTCCTCGACGTCCGGTCGGTCACCGTCGAGGGGACCTCGACCCTCACCCGGGCCCAGGTGCTGGCCGCGGCCCAGGTCCCCCCGGGGGGCCCGCTGGCCCGGCTCGACACCGCCGCGGTCGACGCGCGGGTGGCCGCGCTCGCGCCGGTGCGGTCGGTGTCGGTGACCCGCAGCTTCCCGCACACCATTGTCGTTCGGGTGACCGAACGGACACCCACCGCGATCATCGTCGGTGACACAGGCCAGATCCGGCTCGTCGACTCGACCGGTGCGCTGTACGCCGGCGTCGGCGCGGCCCCGCGGGACCTGCCCGTCCTGGTCGACTCCGGGGTCGCCCTGGACGTCGCGTCGGTCGCCGCGGGGGTCGACGTGCTGGAGGCCCTGCCGGCGGCCGTGCGGGCGCAGGTGGCCGCCGTCGCGGTCGGCGGGGACGACACCGTGGTCCTCGACCTGCACACCGGCCGCACACGCAGGACCGTCGTCGACTGGGGCACGGCGACCGACATCCCCCGCAAGGCGCGCGTGCTCGCCGCCCTGCTCCGCGTGACGTCGGACCAGTGGGTCGACCTGTCGGCGGTCGAGGCCCCGGTGACCCGCTCGACGGTGCCCGCCGGCGCCCTCCCGGACATCCCCGACGTGGGTCGCGCGGCCGTCGGGTGAGGTCCGCCCGGACCTCGACCTCGAGTGGAGGTCGAGGGCGACCCACCTCCACCGCCAGTCGAGATCCGTCAGGGTCATTGGGTACGGTCTGACCCAGCCGGGCAGGGCGGGGCAGGGTCGGCACCAGCCGGTTCGAGCGGCCGGTTCAACAGGACATCAGGGCCGGCTCTCCGGTCGGAAGGCGGACGTCGTGGCGGCACCCCAGAACTACCTCGCGGTGATCAAGGTCGTCGGTGTCGGCGGTGGCGGGGTCAACGCGATCAACCGGATGATCGAGGTGGGGCTCCGCGGTGTGGAGTTCATCGCGGTCAACACCGATGCCCAGGCCCTGCTGATGAGCGACGCCGACGTGAAGCTCGACATGGGCCGCGAGCTGACCCGTGGGCTCGGCGCCGGCGCCAATCCCGACGTCGGGGCGCAGGCCGCGCAGGACCACGCGGAGGAGATCGAGGAGGTCCTCAAGGGGGCCGACATGGTCTTCGTCACCGCCGGTGAGGGCGGCGGCACCGGGACCGGCGGCGCGCCCGTCGTGGCCCGCATCGCGCGCTCGCTGGGGGCCCTCACGATCGGGGTCGTCACCCGCCCGTTCGCCTTCGAGGGCAAGCGCCGCGCGGTGCAGGCGGAGGAGGGGATCGCCCGCCTCCGCGAGGAGGTCGACACCCTCATCGTCATCCCCAACGACCGGCTGCTGTCGATCTCCGACCGCCAGGTCAGCATCCTCAACGCGTTCAAGTCCGCCGACGAGGTCCTGCTCTCCGGCGTCCAGGGCATCACCGACCTGATCACCACCCCGGGCCTGATCAACCTCGACTTCGCCGACGTGAAGTCCGTCATGACCAACGCCGGCTCGGCGCTCATGGGGATCGGCTCCGCCCGCGGGGAGAACCGCGCCGTGCACGCCGCACAGGCCGCGATCTCCAGCCCGCTGCTCGAGGCCTCGATCGAGGGGGCCCACGGCGTCCTGCTGTCGATGTCGGGCGGTTCCGACCTCGGTCTCTTCGAGATCAGCGAGGCCGCGCAGCTGGTCTCCGACGCCGCCCACCAGGATGCGAACATCATCTTCGGCACGGTCATCGACGACGCCCTCGGCGACGAGGTCCGGGTCACGGTGATCGCCGCGGGCTTCGACGGCGGCGGTCCCAAGCGCATCGACTACTCCGACACCGGCCGACCGGTGCCCCCGGCGATGACCCCCCGCCCCGCCGAGGCCCCGGCCGGCACGGCCGCCCCCGGCACGCCCGGAGGCGCCGGCCTGTCCGGCTCGGAGGCCCGGCCGCAGACGTCGGTGGGGGCCTCCGCGGGCGGCTCGCACCGTCCCGCGCCCCAGGCCGCACCGGACCGGAGCGGGTCGGGACAGAGCGGTGCGGGTGCCCGTCCGGCGCCGCCCGCCCCGCCGGCGCCCCGGCCGTCCTACACCCCGCGGCCCACGGGCGGCGCGGACCTGGACGTGCCCGACTTCATGCGGTGACCGCTCCGGTGGCGCCGTCCGCTCCGGGCGGTGCGCGCTGAGCGGAGGTGGTCCGTGGCCGTCGAGGTGATCGCGGTCGACCTCGGTGCGGGGGTGCGGGCCGGGTTCTCGCTGCGGTCCGGCGGCGCGAGCCGCGGCGGGCACGCGGAGTCCAACCTCGGCTCGTCCGTCGGGGACGACCCCGCGGCGGTCGCGGCCAACCACGCCGACCTCTCGTGCTGGCTCGGGTCCCGGCCGGTCTTCGCCCACCAGGTCCACGGCGCCGACGTCCGGCGGGTCGACCTGGCCGGGCCGCCGCCACCGTCGCCCGATGCCCGGCTCGACGCCCAGGTGGCCGGCCATCTTCTTGCCCTTGAACACCTTGCCTGGGTCCTGGCGCTGACCGGTGGAGCCGTGGGCCCGGTGGCTGACCGAGACGCCGTGGGTCGCGCGCATGCCGCCAAAGTTCCAACGCTTCATGGCGCCCTGGAACCCCTTGCCGATGGTGGTG
>CAXSIB010000517.1:0-2641 GCA_964237095.1 uncultured Actinomycetales bacterium | reverse complement strand
GGCGAGGCCGCCGATCCCGGCGACCACCGCCGGCACGGGCCCGCGGGTGCTGCCGGGTGTGGCCACGGCCACCGGCTGGACCGGGGTGGCCGGCGACCCGGTGACCGGCGCGAGCTGCTTGCCGCCGATCTGGAGCCGGGTGTCCGGGGCCGTCGACGACGACCCCGCGGCCGTCGCGGCCGTCCAGTCCGGCTCGCTGCCGGTCTGGACTGCGGGCGTCGGCTCGAACCGGACCCAGCCGGACCCCTCGAAGTAGAGCTCGGGCCAGGCGTGCGCCTCGTGCGCGGTGACGACCCACTGGTCGAGCTGGGGCTGGGTCCCCGGGAGGAACCCGACGACGACGCGGGCCGGGATGCCCAGCATCCGGGCCATGACCGCCATGGTCGCGGCGAACTGCTGGCAGTAGCCGCGGCGGGAGGCGAGGAAGCGGGCGAGGGCGCCGGTGTCGGAGCCGTCGACGATCGAGATGTCGTAGGTGAACGCCGACCGGAACCACTCCTGCAGCGCGACGGCCCGGTCGAAGTCGTTCTTCGCGGCCGCGACCACCGGGCGCATGGTCCGTTCCACCACCGCGGGCAGCCGCGGGAGCGCGAGGTCGCGCGCGCGGACGGCGGCCGCCGGGCTCGCGGCCCGGCGGAGGGCGGCGGGGGAGAAGTCGAGGTCGAGCGCGGTGACCGAGTAGGTGAAGCCGCCGGTCGCCTGCCACCCGTAGGAGACGACGTCGAGCCCGGCCGGGTCCGCCCACCAGCCGCCGTCGGCGCGGACCCTCGTCACCGGGTAGGGCACGGGCAGGTAGGTGCTCGACAGCCCCGCGGACACCGTGAAGGGGATGGTCTGGGACGTCCTGGGGACGTCGGCGGTCAACCCCTCCGCGGTGGGGACACCCGTGTCGACCCGTTGGCGGTCCTGCCCGCGCCGCGCCGTCCAGGCCTCGCCGTCGAACTGGTCGAGGGTCGCGAGGCGCAGGTACTGCCCGGTCGTCTCGGCGCTTCCGTAGCGGAGCACCTCGACGTCCTGGGGCCGGACGAGGTTGCGCCGCAGCTCCACCAGCGGGCTGCGCACGGTCAGCAGCGTCCCGCCGCCGACGCCGCCCGTGCCGCCGTCGCCGGTCGCGAACAGGGCGGTGATCCGGCCGGACGAGAGCCCGGGCAGGACGGCCGGGGCCAGCGCCGCGAGACCGAGGGACGCCAGCGCGGTCCGCCGTCCGAGCATGGGCTCACCGCCGGCGTGCGCGCCCCGCCCGGCTCGGGAGCCCGCGTCCGCGAGGGGGTCGGCGAGGTCGTCCCGGGGGGCCGACGGCCCGCCGCGGCCCGCCGCGGCCCGGTCCACGCGGCCGGTCACGAGCAGCAGGAACAGCCAACCGGCGCCACCGACCAAGAACGACCCGGTGCTGATCCCGGCGGGCAGGCAGCACGCGACGACCGCCTGGAGGGTGAGCACGACGATGCCGCCGACCGCGGGCAGACCGTGGCCGACGAGCACGTCGAGGGCGACGGCCGCGACCCCGGCCCCCAGCAGGAGCAGGAGCAGGATCCCGCTCACCGCGGGCGCGGGCGGTGCGTAGTGGTCGATCGCGTCGGTGCCGCTGCGGATCGAGGCGACCAGCGTCGACAGCGCGGCGCGCCCGGGCAGCAGGCCGCCGACGGCGGTGGACCCGGCGAACAGCGCCGTCGTGAGCACGGCGACGGCGGCGAGCTGGACGACGGCGAGGAGCCCGGCGGGCAGTCGTGCGGCGCGCCCGGCGACGCCGAGGGCGACGACGAGCACCGCCCCCGCCATCATCAGCGCGAACCAGTGCCAGCCGAAGAGCAGCTGGTGCAGGGAGAAGGCACCCCCGGCGAACGCGACCAGCCCCGCGCCGGACCGGGCCAGGTCGTCCCGGACGCCGGTGTCGCTGTGCGTCACGCCCACCGGGGCCGGTCCGGCCGGACCCGACCCTGTCGGACCGGCGGGCGAGGAGCCCGACGGTCCCGGGGACCCCGACCATCCGGACGATCCCGGCGTTGACGGGTCCCACCGGGACGGACCGGACCCGGTCGACCGCGACCCGGTCGGACCCGTCCGGGACGGGTCGGCGCCCGACGGGCCCGACGCACCCGACGCACCCGGCGCCCCCGGCCAGGACGGACCCGTCCGGGCCGCGCCGGGACCGGTCGGGTCGGTCGTCGACCGGCCGCCGGGGAGGGTGATCAGCCTGCTCGCCATCCCGGTGCCGGTCCCCTGGGCGCCGCCGTCCGTCCGCACCCCGCTCACCGCGCGCCCCCCTCGACCGGTCCGGCCACCCGTGGACCCCGGTCGGCGGCCGCGTCCCCGCGACCGGCTCCGATCGGTGCCCGCGTCGCGCCGGAGCGCGTGCGCTCCCACCGGCCGCCCGCCGACCCGCCGGCGAACCCGTCCATCGACCCGCTCCCGAGACCGCTCGCCGACCCGCCGGCGAACCCGTCCGGCAACCCGAGCCCGATCGCGGCCCCGGCCGCCGTCCCGGCCGCGGTCCCGGCCGTGTCTCCACGACCGGTCCCGACGCCGGGTCCGCGGCCCCCGGCACCCTGCAGCGCGAGCCACGCCGCCGCGACCGTGGTCCCGCGCTCGACGACGACGGTGCGCCAGCCCGCGCGGCGGAGCGCCGCCGCGGACCGGTCGA
>CAXSIB010000516.1:0-2643 GCA_964237095.1 uncultured Actinomycetales bacterium | reverse complement strand
GCATGCCGCCGGAGAACTGGTGCGGCCGGTCGTCCACCCGCCGGCCGGGCTCCGGGATCCCCACCAGCGCCAGCAGCTCGATGGCGCGGGCCCGGGCCTGCTTGTGGGTCTGGTCGGTGTGGGTGAGGACGACCTCCTCGATCTGCTTCCCGATCGTGTAGTGCGGGTGCAGGCTCGACAGCGGGTCCTGGAAGATCATCGCGATCTCGTTGCCGCGGAGCTTCTGCAGGTCGTTGTCGTGCATGGTCAGCAGGTCGCGACCCTCGAACAGGGCCCGGCCGGTGATCTTGGCACCGCGGGTGAGGCCCATGATCGTCTGGCTGCTGACGCTCTTGCCGGAGCCGGACTCCCCCACGATGCCGAGCGTCTTGCCGGCATCCAGGGTGAAGGACAGGTTCTGCACGGCGCGGACGATGCCGTCGTCGGTGCGGAAGGAGACGGAGAGGTCGTCGACCTCGAGCAGGTGCATGTCACCTCGGGGGCCTGGTCCTCGCGGGCGGGCGCGTCCACGGGGAGGAGCGGAGTCGGACGGGCGCGCGGGAGTTGTCAACCGAAAAACGTATCCAAGCACAGGGGACGGTGTCCGGCGGCAAGGTCCCGACCCCGGAAATGTTCCCGTAACGAGCACCGGGAACGACGTCGGCGGCGGCCCGGAGCGGGCCGCCGCCGACGACTGCCGATCAGGTGCAGCGGAGCAGATCGTACGACCGGGCAGGTGCTACTGGACGCCCACGTTGGTGATGTCCGCGTTGGACGGGCCGAAGGCGTACTGGAAGTTCTTCAGCCGGGCCGAGACGTAGTTCGCCTGGATCTGGTTGTAGACCGGCACCCAAGGCGCGTCCTTCATGATCATCGTGTCGATGTCGTTCCACTGCTGCGCGGAGGACGCCTGGTCGGTCGTTGCGAGCGCCTTGTCGGCAGCGGTGTTGACGGCGTCGTTGTTGTAGTCGCCGTAGTTGGTGCTGCCGTCGCCGTAGACGCGACCGTCGAGCAGCGGGGTGAAGAAGGAGCGCTCGGCCGCGCCCTCCCAGTCCGGGGACCAGCCGGGCTCGGAGATGTCCCACTGGCCGCTCTTGGCGATGTCGCTCTTCTGCATGAACCGCGGGTAGAAGTCGCGGGACGTGACCTGCTTGGGCACGAGGGTGAAGCCGGCCGCCTTGACGTCCTGGATCATCGTTTCGGCGATCTTCGGGTTGTTGCCGCTCGACCGGTAGGCGAAGGTCAGCGTCAGGCCGTTGGGGAAGCCGGCCTGGCTCAGCAGGTCCTTGGCCTTGGCCGCGTCGCCGGCGTAGTCCGGCGTCTTGTACATGTCCTGGGCCTTGAAGCCTTCACCGATCACGCTCTCGCTGAAGATCTGACCGGTGGGCACCGCGACCTTGCTGCCGCCGACGACCTGCACGATGTTGCGCTTGTTGACGGCGTAGTTGAGGGCCTGGCGGACCTTGACGTCCTTGAGGGCCGGGTTGCCGCCGACGAGGTTGAACACGATGTAGGGGTTCTGGCCACCAGTCGGGTCGAAGTGCAGGCCCGGGTCGTTGGAACGGGCCAGGGTCGACAGCGCGGCGGCCGGGACGGGCTCGTTGCCCAGGCCGATGTCGCCGGTGCCGGCCTGGATCTGCTGCTGGATCGCCTCGGTGTCGAGGCCCAGGGTGATGTCGATCTCGTCGACGTTGGCCTGTCGAAGCGTGTCGGTCTTGCTGTCCCAGTTCGGGTTGCGGGTGAGGACGTAGCTCTTGTCCGGCACGTAGGTCGAGATCTGGTAGGGACCGCTCTCGATGATGTTCTGCTTCGACTCGGGGCTGTCGATGACGTAGTTCAGCGCCTCGATCGGTCGCGGGGACGCCGCCGGCAGCTCGAGCAGGTGGATGAAGTCGACCGCGGGCGCCTTGATGTCGATCTGCAGCGTGGACGCGTCGACCGCCTTGAGACCGCTGACCGGCGTGTTCTCGGTGTAGTTCTTGATCGCGGCGACGTCGGTCTGGCTGACGTTGGCGAAGCCGTCGCAGAACTCCTTCATGCCCACAATGGTGTCGGTGAAGTAGCCGGTGGCGCCGAACGGGGAGGTCGGGTTGCACTGGAACTTCAGGCCGCGGACCGCGTCGTCGGCGCTGATCGTGCGGGCCGGGGTGGTGTTCCACTTCGCGCCCGACTTGAGCTTGATCGTATAGGTCTTGTCGCCGTTGGACAGCTTGGGCGCCCCGTCCGCGATGTCCGGCACGTCCGCGGTGCGGCTCTTGACATCGTTGCCGGACGGGTTGCTGTAGAGCTGCCGCGAAATGGCCCTCAGCACGAAGTAGGAGTTCGTGTCGTAGGCGTCGGCCGTGTCGACCGTCGGGTTGTCGTCCTCGCCGAGGACCTTCAGGGTGCCGCCCTTGGCCACCTTGGTCCCGCTGGTGGTGGTACCGCCGCCGGTGCTCTTGTCGCTGCCGCCGCCACATGCGGCCAGCGCGAGCGCCAGCCCCGCTGTCAGGGCTGTGGTCGCGAGACCGGTCCGCTTGCTGAGCATCGTCCACCTCTCCGGTGCCCGGTGCGGGCCCGAGGACATCACGCCCGGGGGTTCCCCGGGACGTACTGCGTCGACCTGACGCTGTCGCGGCGAATGTAAACGCGAACGGGCGCCGCCCCGCGCCCGGGTCGATCCCG
>CAXSIB010000515.1:0-2644 GCA_964237095.1 uncultured Actinomycetales bacterium | reverse complement strand
GATCGGCGCCGCGGTCGTCGCCTCCCTCCGGGCCGGCGGGGACGCCGTCACCGCCACCTTCCGCAGCGGCCCCGAGCCGACCCCCGCCACCGGGCCCGGGGGGCCGGGTGTCGTCTGGGTGCGGGCCGACGTCACCTCCCGCGGCGACGTCGACGGCGCCTTCGCCACGGCCGAGGCCGCCCACGGACCGGTCGAGGTCGCGGTCGCGAACGCCGGCATCACCCGCGACACCCTCGTCCTGCGGATGTCCGACGCCGACTTCACCGAGGTCCTCGACGCCAACCTCGCCGGGGCGTTCCGGGTGGCCCGGCGGGCGGCGCGGTCGATGCTGCGGCTGCGGCGCGGCCGGATCGTCCTGGTGTCCTCCGTCGTGGGCCTGCTCGGCTCGCCCGGTCAGGCCAACTACGCCGCCAGCAAGGCCGGGCTCGTCGGGCTGGCCCGCTCCCTGGCCCGCGAGCTCGGGTCGCGCGGGATCACGGTGAACGTGGTCGCGCCGGGCTTCGTCGACACCGACATGACCCGCGGGCTCGGCGACGACCGGCGGGCGGAGATCCTCGCGGGGATCCCGCTCGGCCGGCTGGCCGGCGTCGACGAGGTCGCGGGCGTCGTGCGCTGGCTCGCGGGACCCGACGCCGGCTACGTCACCGGGGCCGTCATCCCGGTCGACGGCGGCCTCGGCATGGGCCACTGACCCACCGCCACCCGACCCGACCCGGCCCGACTCCCCACCGCCCGCACCCCACCAGACCTGGAGTACTGCCCATGGGCATCCTCGACGGCAAGCGCATCCTCGTGACCGGCGTCCTGACCGGGGCGTCGATCGCGTTCTCCACCGCCCGCATCGCCCAGGAGCAGGGCGCGACCGTCGTCCTCACCGGCTACGGCCGGCTGTCGCTGGTGGAGCGGATGGCGCGCCGGCTGCCCGACCCGCCGCCCGTGCTCGAGCTCGACGTGACCGACGCCGACGCCCTCGCGGGGCTGGCCGACCGGGTCCGGGAGCACGTCGACGGCCTGGACGGGGTCGTCCACTCGATCGGCTTCGCCCCCCAGTCCGCGCTCGGCGGCAACTTCCTGACCACCCCGTGGGACGCGGTCGGCACGGCGGTCCACACCTCCGCGTACTCCCTGGCCTCCCTCACGACCGCGCTGAGCCCGCTGTTCGCCGGGCCGGGCGGCGCGGGGACGTCGGTCGTCGGGCTCGACTTCGACGCCTCGGTGGCGTGGCCGTCGTACGACTGGATGGGGGTGGCGAAGGCGGCGCTGGAGTCCACCGCCCGGTACCTCGCGAAGGACCTCGGGCCGCAGGGGGTCCGGGTCAACCTGGTGTCCGCCGGGCCGCTGCGGTCCCTCGCGGCGAACGCGATCCCCGGCTTCGACGGCCTCACCGCCGTCTGGGCCGACCGCGCCCCCCTCGGCTGGGACGTCGCCGACCCCGAGCCCGCGGCGAAGGCCGTCGTCGCGCTGCTGTCGGACTGGTTCCCCGCGACGACCGGCGAGATCGTCCACGTCGACGGCGGGGTCCACGCGGTCGGCGCCTGACCCCGCGAGCTCGGCGCCAGTGGCGCCCCTCGTCCGTCCGCCCGGGCACTTCTCGACGTCGGTGCGACGGATGCGGTGCAGGAGGACCACACGGGTCTCACCGGCACCGCCGCCGTCGGGATCGGTACGTCACCGCCCGGATCGGGGACGGCCCGGGACCGGATGTCGGCCGGGCGGTCGCCCCGGGCCGGGTCAGACCGCGTCGAGGTCGTCGCCGGTGACGCCCAGCAGGTACAGGACCGTGTCGAGGTAGGGCACCGTGACACTCGTGTCCGCCGCCGCGCGCACAGCCGGCTTCGCGTTGAACGCGATCCCGAGCCCGGCGGCCGCGAGCATGTCGAGGTCGTTGGCGCCATCGCCGACCGCGACGGTCTGGCTGAGCGGGATGCCGTCGGCGACCGCGAACTCCCGCAGCGCCGCGGCCTTGCCGGCCCGGTCGACCAACGGCCCCACGAGGCGGCCGGTGAGGCGGCCGTCGGCGATCTCCAGGGTGTTGGCCCGGGCGTGGTCGAGGTGCAGGTCCCGGGCGAGGGAGTCGGTGACCTGCGTGAACCCGCCGGACACGATGCCGCAGCGGTAGCCGAGCCGGCGCAGCGTGGCCACGAGGGTGCGGGCGCCGGGGGTCAGGACCAGGCCGGCCCGGACGTCGTCGAGGACGGTGGCCGGCAGGCCCGCGAGCAGCCCCACCCGCTCCCGCAGCGACGCCGCGAAGTCCAGCTCGCCGCGCATCGCGGCCGCCGTGATCCGCTCGACCTCCGCGCCGCACCCGGCGGCGGCGGCCAGCAGCTCGACGACCTCGCCGGTGATGAGGGTGGAGTCCACGTCCAGCACGACGAGGCGCTTCGCGCGGCGGTCCAGACCTGCGGGCTGGACGGCGATGTCGACCCCGAGCGCGACGGCCATCGCGGCCAGCTCGCGGCGCAGCAGAGCGGGGTCGGTGCCGCTGACCTCCAGCTCGATGACGGTCACCGGGGCGGCGGCGACCCGCTGGATCCGGTCGATGTTCGCGCCGAGCGCGGCGATCCGGCCCGCGATCGCGCTGACCGCGGCCGGGCGCAGGACCCGGCTCAGGACGGTGACGTGGCTGCGGGTGCCCGGCGCGCCC
>CAXSIB010000514.1:0-2649 GCA_964237095.1 uncultured Actinomycetales bacterium | reverse complement strand
ACGACGCGCGGCGCGGGCGCGGCGGCGGCGATGCCCGAGCGGGCGTCGGTGATGGCGGCGGGCGCGGTCGCGGCGAGGTCGGCCAGGTGCGCGAGCACCGTGCCCTCGCCCGGGGTGTCGCCGTGCTCGGGCCGGCTGAACGCGCGGTCGACGAGCAGGTCCTCGACGACCCCGACCTCCCCCGGCCGCGGCACGCCGAGCGTCGTCCCGACCACCCGCGCACCCGGCCCGGGTGTCGCGCCGCGGAGCAGGGCGCCGGTGGCGGGGTCGTCGACGGAGTGGACCGCGGCGACCTGCACCCGGTCGTAGATCCGCGCCTTGGCCGCGGCGTAGGCGTCCACGCCGCCGTGCCAGTCGAGGTGGTCCGGCGCGAGGTTGAGCACGGCCGCCCCCTGCAGCGCGAGGGTCGACGTGCCGTGCAGCTGGAAGCTCGACAGCTCCACCGCGAGCACGTCCAGCGACCCGGCGTCAGGGCCCGTGACGACCTCGACCAGCGGCGTCCCGACGTTGCCCGCGGCGACCGTGCGGCGCCCCGCGGCGGTGAGGATCGCGGCCAGCAGCCCGGTCGTCGTCGTCTTGCCGTTGGTGCCGGTGATGCCGAGCCACGGTGCCGGGGCACCGGTGGGCGCGTCGGCGCGGGACGGGCGCAGCCGCCACGCGAGCTCGACCTCGCCCCAGACCGGGATCCCCGCGGCGACGGCGGCCGCGAGCAGCGGGGACCGCGGCGGGACCCCCGGTGAGGTCACCAGCAGCTGGGTGCCCGGCGGCGGGACGTCGAGGGCGCGGGGACCGAACGCCGTCGCGGCGCCGATCCCCGCCAGCTCCGCGACCGCGGCGGCGGCACCGGCGGACCGCGCGGGGTCGTCGGTCGCGCTGACCGTCACGACCGCGTCCCGGGCGACGAGCGCGCGGGCGGCGGCGAGCCCGGACCGACCGGCCCCGACGACCACGACCCGCAGCCCGGACAGGGCTCCCGGGTGCCACCGGTCGGCGGCGCCGGTCGAGGTGCCGGCACCGGCCGGTGTGGTCGGGGGCCCGACCACCGGGTCGAGCGGTCCGAACGGGCTCGGGCTCCCGCCCGTCAGCCCGTCGAGACCGGTTGTCCCAGCCGTGGTGCCGATCGTGGTCGGGGTCGTGCCGCCGGACCCGGCGGTCGCGCTCATGAGTGGGTCACCCAGTCCGCGTAGAAGATCCCGAGCCCGGCGGCGACGCAGATCGCGGCGACCAGCCAGAACCGGATGACGATCGTGACCTCGGCCCAGCCGAGGAGCTCGAAGTGGTGCTGCAGCGGCGCCATCCGGAACAGCCGTTTCCCGCCGGAGAGCTTGAACCACCCGACCTGCAGGATCACCGAGATCGTGACCGCGACGAACAGCCCGCCCAGCACCACCAGCAGGAGCTCGGTGCGGCTGGTGATCGCGAGCCCGGCGATGGCGCCGCCGATCGCGAGGGAGCCGGTGTCGCCCATGAACATCTTCGCCGGCGCCGCGTTCCACCACAGGAAGCCCAGACAGGCCCCGGCGAACACGGCGCCCACCACCGCGAGGTCGGTCGGGTCGCGGGCCGGGTAGCAGAGCCCCTGGTCGGACCCGACGTGCCCGCAGTCGTGGTTGGCCTGCCAGGCGCCGATGAACACGAACGCGGTGAACACCATCGCCGCGGCCCCCGCCGCCAGCCCGTCCAGGCCGTCGGTGAGGTTGACGGCGTTCGCGGTGCCGGCGATGAGGAGGCACAGCCACACCAGGGCGACGATCCACGGGAGGGCGGGGCCGACGTCGCGGACGATCGAGATCGCCCGGGACGCGACCGGCGCCACCGGGTACCAGCCGAAGCTGAGTCCGCGCGTCTCCGGCGACCCGGCGGGCCGGGCCAGCAGGGCGATCGCCGCGAAGACCACCGACACAGCGGTCTGCAGCAGCAGCTTGGGCACGGTCCGCAGCCCGAGGCTGCGTTGGCGGGACACCTTCAGCCAGTCGTCCATGAACCCGACCGCCCCGAGCCCGGCGCTCAGTCCGAGCACGAGGATCCCCGACAGCGTGGGCGCCCGCCCGCTGATCAGGTGGGCGAGGACGTAGGCGAGCACGGCGGCGGCCACCACCGCGGCGCCGCCCATCGTCGGCGTGCCCCGCTTGGTGTGGTGGGTCGTCGGGCCGTCGTCGCGGATGAACTGGCCGTAGCCCTTCTTCACCAGGACGGCGATCGCGAGCCGGGTGCCCGCCAGGGAGAGGATCAGCCCGAGCGCGCCGCCGACCAGGACGGTGATCACGACCCGGCTCCCGGGGCGGCGCCGTCGGGCGGGCCGGCTGCGAGGTCGTCGCCCAGGCGGCGCAGGCCCGCGTCGCGCGACGACTTCACGAGGACGACGTCGCCGGGCTCGAGGGAGTGGTCGAGCAGCTCCCGCGCCGCGGCGAGGTCCGGCACCCACGCCGACTCCGCGCCCCACGACCCCTCGTGGGCCGCGCCCAGGTGGATCGCGCGCGCGCCGTCGCCGACCGCCACGAGGCGGGACACGTCGAGGCGCACGGCGAGGCGCCCGATCGCGTCGTGCTCCACGGTCGACGCGGCGCCCAGCTCGAGCATCTCCCCGAGCACCGCCCACGACCGGCCCCGCGGGGCCGTGCCGCCCGCCGGACCGCCCGGGCGGGCGGC
>CAXSIB010000513.1:0-2650 GCA_964237095.1 uncultured Actinomycetales bacterium | reverse complement strand
AGGGTCAGACCCAGCCGGTGCGGCCAAGACCATCCTCACTGGCTTGCGGGACGTCCGCTCGTGCCGCTGACCACGCGCGTACCGGCGGGTGGACGTGGCGGATGGTCGCTACCGACCCGCTGTCTTGATCCGGGTTGTAGGCAGAGCGGGTAGGAGCGACCAGCCGGCGCCTCGTCAGGCCTTCGCTGGCGCGGTCTGGTTGGTGCCAGCCGGGTCAGGGAGCCGGCCGGGTGGATCGAGGCAAACGACCAGGAGCGGGAGGAAGCGCTGGACGAGGGGACCTATGGACAGCGCGTACAAGACGGTGCCGAGCCCGACCGTGCCACCCAGCGCAAACCCGACGCCGACAACCACGACCTCCTGCACCGTGCGGACGAGCCGGATCGACAGTCCGCTGCGACGGGAGATCCCTGTCATCAGGCCGTCGCGCGGGCCGGGGCCCAATTGAGCCCCGATGTACATGGCGCTGGCGAGGCCGTTGAGCACGATGCCGAGCACGAGGAGAACCGCGCGCAGCCAGAGCTCGGAGGGGCGGGGCAGCACCGAGAGGGTGACGTCGGAAGTCACGCCGATGACAAGGACGTTGGCGATCGTGCCCAGGCCGGGGGCCTGCCGCAGCGGTATCCACGCGAGCAGGACCACGGCGCCGACGAGCGTCACGACAGTGCCGAAGCTGAGCGGCAGGTGGCCGGAGACGCCGTAGTGGAAGACGTCCCACGGGTCGAGGCCCAGACCGCTGCGGATCATCATGGCCATCGAGACGCCGTACAGGGCGAGACCGGCGAGCAGCTGACTGAGGCGGCGTGGCAGGTGGCCGGCGCGCAACTGGGCAGCGGGGCCGAGGTCGGCCAGCACGGTCGAGGTGGTCAGCATGCGTCGAGTCTGACCTAGGGTGGTCTGGTGAAGAAGAGCCACTAGTGCGACAGTGGCCTTCATGAACCGCACGCTGTCCGGGCCGCGCGCCGCCACCCTGCTCGGTGACTTCCCGACGTCCCCCGCCTACCAGGGCCTGGCCCAGGGCCTTCGCAGGCTGATCGCCGACGGCCGGATCCCGGTCGGCACCCGGCTCCCGAGCGAGCGTGACCTTACCGCGGCCCTCGGGGTCAGCCGGACGACGGTGACCCGGGCCTACCAGCTGCTCGGGGAGGTCGGCTACGCCAGCGCGCGGCAGGGCTCGGGAACGGTGGCCGCGCTCCCGGTCGCCCGCGGTCACCGCGGCGACCACCTGCTCACGCCCGCCGAGGGCGGCGGCGACGACCTCGACCTGACGTGCGCGGCCACCGTCGCCCCGGCTGGGATGTCGGCGGCCTACGAGGCGGCCGTGGCCGAGCTGCCGGCCTACCTCGGTGGCAACGGCTACTTCCCCTCCGGTCTCCCGGCGCTGCGGGAGGCCCTCGCCGCCCGCTTCGCGGCCCGCGGGCTGCCGACCTCCCCGTCGCAGATCATCGTGACGGCCGGTGCTCTCGCCGGCCTGGCCATCGCGGCACGGGCGGTGACCGCGACGGGGGACCGGGTCCTGATGGAGAACCCGACCTACCCGAACGCCATCGCCACCCTGCAGCACGCGGGGTGCCGGATCGCCGGGGTCGACGTCGACGTGCACGGCTGGGACACCGACTCGATCGCCGCCGCCCTGCGCCAGGTCGCCCCGCGAGCGGTCTACCTGATCCCGGACTTCCAGCACCCGACCGGCGCCCTGCTGCCCTCGGAGCAACGAGCGGAACTCGGTGCTGCCCTGCGCACCTCCCGTACTGCGGCGCTCATCGACGAGTCGATGGTCGACGTACCGCTGGAGGGGCAGACGATGCCGCCCCCGCTCGGCTCCTTCGTCGCCGACAGCATCACCCTCGGCAGCGCGAGCAAGAGCTTCTGGGGTGGCCTGCGGATCGGGTGGCTCCGCGTCCCCGACTCCCGCTCCGCCGCGGTCATCGCGGCGCGGCTCTCGCTGGACCTCGGTGCGCCGGTCCTCGAGCAGCTCGTCCTGCTGCAGCTGCTCGCCTCGGAGAGCGAGATCATGTCCTGGCGACGAGCCCAGCTCCGGGCGTCCCGAGACGCCCTCGTGGCGGCGCTGCAGGCCGAGCTGCCGTCCTGGACCGTGCCCCCGCCCCGCGGCGGGCTCGCGGTCTGGGCCGAGCTCCCCGAACCCGTGTCCTCGACCCTGACCGCCGTCGCGGAGCGGTACGGCCTCCTGCTGGCCTCAGGACCGTCTTTCGCCCCCGAGGGCGGACTGGAGCGATACCTCAGACTGCCCTACACCCTTCCCCCCGCGTCCCTGGTCCAAGCCGTCAGTCGCCTCCGGCTCGCCTGGGACGAGACCCTCGCGAACGGCACCGCGCACCCGGGCCGACGCACCTTCGTGGCGTAGCTCCGGCAGGCGCCCTCAGGCCGGCCGTGATCCAACGCTTCAGCTTGAGTACAGTCCGGTCGCGGCAGTGGGGAAGCGGGCTGTCGCCCCGAGGTCTCGGCTCCACGCTGTGTCCGGCGCCTGCCAGGTGGGCGCGCTGCCCGATGTGCGGAACCCCTCATCTGCCGCGACGCGCGCGGTCCCACTCGAGGATCCCCTTACGGCAAGATCACGCTCGGGAGAGGCCCGCGCCGACCCGGCCACATAGCGCTGCGAGAACCGCGCCACTTACCGCTGCAAGTCACA
>CAXSIB010000512.1:0-2663 GCA_964237095.1 uncultured Actinomycetales bacterium | reverse complement strand
GATCGTGCGGCCGCCGCGCAGGTGCAGCGCGACCTCGAGCGGCAGGGTCACGGTGCGCTGGTCGGCGGCGACCAGCAGGCCGCGGGCCACGAGGGCCTCGACCGGGGTGGCCGCGTCGGCGCGGCGGGGGACCCGCTCGCCGAGCTCGACCCGCCCCGTCGGCGGCCCCCACTGCAGGCGCTCCAGCACCTCGCGGGCGCCGGGCCCGGCGACGGTGACGGCGTCCGCGATCAGCGCGTCGGTGGCGTCGGCGTCGCCGAGGACCCCCGCGATGGCCTCGGCGTCGCGGACGGGGTCACCGGAACGGGTGAGCCCGAGGTCGCCCGCCAGGTCCGCGACCCGCGCGGGGGAGCTGTTGGCCAGCAGCACCCGCACCGACGGGGCGAGGCCCGCCGGGTAGGGCCCGAGGATCTCGGGCAGGGCACGGACGATCTGGAGGCCGTCGTCGGGCCCCCAGACCAGGGCGGCGTCGCGCAGCGTGACCACCGCGTGGGCGACCGCGTCGACGGCGGGCTCGCGCCGGCGGCGGCCGCCCGGGGCGTCCCCCGGGACGAGGGCGGCGCGCAGGTCCGCGACGGACACCGGGTCCGGCAGCGCGAGGACCGACTGCAGCACCTGCAGCGTCCAGCGGTCGAGGCCGTCGACCGCCCGCAGGACCGAGGGCCGCGACGTCGCCCGGATCGCGAGGTGCGCCAGGTCGGTCGGCACCGGCTGGACCAGGTCGGGCCGGAACCGCAGCAGGTCGACGAGCTCGGCCGGCTCCCGGTCGCGGAGGGCCTGCGCGAGGGACGCACCGCCCGTGGCGGGCTCGGCCGCCGGGGTGTCGGCCGCCCGCTGACCGGACCGGCCGAGGGTCGACGAGGCGGCGGAGTGGCTGGTCACGGCAGGTTCGCCCGCGACAGCAGGAGCCACTGCTGTCGTGTGGGGGCTCGTCGGGGACATCGTTCCAACGCTATGTCCGACACCGCCTGTCTGCCGACCCTGTCCGTGCCCCGAGCCGTCGCGGGCCCCACCCGGCGGTCCCGGTCGGTCCTGGTGCCCGGCCGGCCGCGGCCGCGAGACACTGGGGCCATGACCGCGGTGACGCTGCCCTGGCCGATCACGACCCGCCACGCCGGCCCCGGCGGCCCCGGCGGCCCCGGCGGCCCCGGGACCGGACCGTTCGACGCGGTGACCGTGTCGCGCCTCAAGGCCCTCGGGACCGCGCTGGAGTCCCTCGGGCCGGTCCTCGTCGCCTTCTCCGGCGGCGCCGACTCGGCCTTCGTGCTCGCCGCCGCCGTGCGGGCCCTCGGGGCGGACCGGGTCGCGGCCGCGACCGCGGTGTCGCCGTCGCTGCCGGGGATCGAGCTGGACGCCGCCCGGGTGTTCGCGGCCGGCCTCGGCGTCGAGCACCTCACGCCGTCGACGCACGAGCTGGAGCGCGCGGGCTACCGGGCCAACGACGGGGACCGCTGCTACCACTGCAAGGCCGAGCTGGTGGACGTCCTCACCCCGCTGGCCCGCGAGCGCGGCGCCGTCGTCGTGACCGGCACCAACGCCGACGACCTGCGGGCCGGGTTCCGCCCCGGCATCCGCGCCGGCTTCGAGCGCGGTGCCCGCACCCCGCTGGCCGACGCCGGCCTGACCAAGGCCGAGATCCGGGCCGTGTCCCGCAGCTGGGGCCTGGTCACCGCCGACAAGCCGGCTGCGGCGTGCCTGTCGTCACGGGTCGCCTACGGCATCGCGATCGACCCGGCGCGCCTGGCCCGGGTCGAGGCCGCCGAGGCCGCCGTCCGGGCCGCGCTCACCGACGCCGGGCACGCCCTCGCCGACCTGCGGGTGCGCGACCTCGGCGACCGGGCCTCGATCGAGGTCGACCCCGCGCTGACCGCGGCCGTCGCGGCGATGCCCGACCTGCTCAGCGCCGTCCGGGCCTGCGGCTTCACCGAGGTGGCCGTCGACCCCCGCGGCTTCCGGTCTGGCTCGATGAACGAGCGCCTGCCCGAGCCCGACCGCTGGCGCTGAGCCCGTCCGGGCGCGGCGTGGCGGCGGACCGGGCCCGGGTGGTCAGCGCACGACGAGGCTGAAGCAGCCGCGGCGGGTCCCCGCCACCAGGTGGAACGTCCACGCGCCCGCCGCGGGCACCGCGGCGCCGATGACGTAGAACGGCGTGCCCGTGTTGTCGGCCGCGCTCAGGACGTCGATCCGGAAGACCGCCCGGCGGCCGCCCGGGCCGGTGGCGGTGATCGTCAGCGGCGGCGCGGAGTCGACCGGCGGCCGCGGGGTGACGAACAGCGCGCTGCTCGACGCGCGTCGGGGGTCCCAGCCCAGCTCGTAGGTCGCGAAGCCGCTGACGACGAAGTCCCCGAACCGCATCAGGTCCGCGCTGCCCCCGGGGATGCAGGTCGCGGTGGTGATCCCGGGGATGGTGTCGTCGTCGAACTGGTCGTAGGGCCCGGTCGGCGGGGCGGGCTGCGAGGTCTCCACGTCCGGGCCGGACGGACCGGCCGTCAGCACCGGGGACGGAGCCGGCGACGGGTCTCCGGCCGCACAGCTCACCGCGGCCAGGGCCGCCACCACGGCCACCACCAGGACCACCGCCGCCCGGGGCGGTGCGGCGGGCCGCCGGGTGGTCACCGACCCCGGTCGGCGCCGGCCGCCCCGCCGGGCGGTCGCAGCCAGCC
>CAXSIB010000511.1:0-2663 GCA_964237095.1 uncultured Actinomycetales bacterium | reverse complement strand
GCGGCGGCGGCGGGGTCGAGCGCTCGGAGGTCGTCGAGCAGGTCCGGCGTCACGACAGCTCCTCGCAGGTGGGGGGGGGGGTGGGGGTGGTGGTCCGGCCGGGGTCACGGCTCGGGTTCGGCCGCGGCCACGGCGGTGGTGGGTCCGGCAGGTGCTGGGCGAGGCGGTGCCGGGCGCGGCGCAGCCGCGTCGCGGCGGTGTTGGCCGAGCAGCCCACCGCCACGCCGAGGTCGGCCCCGGTCAGGCCCTCCCAGGTGTGCAGCAGGAGCAGCTCCCGGTCGGCCGCGGACAGCCGGCGCAACGCCCGGCCCACCTCCGTGAGCCGGTCGGCGGCGTCGACCGCGGCGGCCGGGTCGTCGGGCGCGACGAGACCGTCGGTGGCGGCGTCGGTGGCGAGGCGGAGGTGGAGCCCGGTGGCCCGCCGGGCCCGGCGGTGCTCGTTGGCCACGAGCTTCGCGGCGGTCGCGTACAGCCACGGCAGCGCCGCGTCGGGTGGGATGTCGCGCCGGCGCCGCCAGGCGACCGTCAGGGCGTCGGCGGCCACGTCGCGCGCGGTGGCCTCCTGCAGCCCGCGGCGCATCCCGTACGCGACCACCGGCCAGAAGCAGGCGGCGAACACCGCCTCGAAGGCCTCGACCTCACCCGACCCCGGCGTCTCCACACCCACCTGTGTCCGGTACCCGCCGATCGTGACAGCCTCCCGGGCCGCCGACCGGTGGCAACCGGGCGAGGAGAGCGGCGTCATGGTGCAGCCGGTCCGACCAGGCGGGTCGGCGGCGGTGACTCCCCCGGGGTCACGGTGAGGACGTGGAGGACTGCTCCTGAGTGATGCCGTGTCTCGAGGCCGACGGCCGGAACCACACCCGGCCCCCGTTGTGGCTGCCACATCACTCCGCGCTGTACTCCGCGCTGTGCTCTGCCGTCGGTCCTTCGTGGTCAGGACCTGTGACCTGACCGCTGCGCCCTGACGTCCGCAGTTCTCGCAAGCACCCGGTCCCCGGCTGCTGATCGGCGACGCGGCCGCCGGGCTGCCTCCACCACTCAACCCGATCGGGGCTCGCTCGACCTACGGCCGGGTGGGGGACGCCGCGGTGTTCCCACTGAGGCGCTCGAAGTCCGGTCGAACCGAGACCGCCGAGGCGCCATCGCCTGGTCGAGGTCCCTCGTACCGAGGAACCCGCGCTGAGGATCCCGCGCCGAGTACCGCGGCGGCCGGGTCCACTGGCACTGACCCCGAGCGACGATCGACCGCGCTTCGGCGGGCCGCACCGACCGACCCGCAGGGCGGGTCAGCCGGTCTTGGCGGCGGGCTCGTAGGGGGCTTCGAGCATGTAGCCGACGCCTCGGACGGTGCGCAGGAGCTGGACCTCGAAGGGCCGGTCGAGCTTCACGCGCACGCTGCGCACCAGGACGTCGAGGGTGTTGGCGTCAGGCTCGGCGGCGAAGTCCCAGAGGGCGTCGAAGATCTCCGACCGGGTCACGGTGGCGCCGGCGTTGCGGGCCAGGAGGTGGACGAACGCGAACTCCCGCGCCGCCAGCGGGATCCGCTGGTCGCCGCGGGTGACGGTGCGGCTGGCCGGGTCGACGACGAGCTCGCCGACGGTCAGCTTCGGCTTGACGGTGACGCGCGGGCGCCGCCAGAGCGCGCGGAGGCGGGCGCACAGCTCGGCGGAGCTGAAGGGCTTGGGCAGGAAGTCGTCGGCGCCGGAGTCGAGACCGCGCACGCGGTTGGAGACGTCGGACTGCGAGGTGAGCAGGAGCAGGGGGGTGGAGTCACCGGCGTCGCGGAGCTCACGGCAGAAGTCGATCCCGTTGCCGCCGGGCAGGTTCACGTCGACGACGAGGGCGTCGAAGTCGACCTCACCGGACAGCCACTTGGCCTCGATCACGTCCTTGGCGACGTCGACGGCCCAACCCTGGCGCCGCAGCGACACCGACAGTGCCTCGGAGACGAGTGGTTCGTCCTCGACGATCAGTACCCTCATCCAGCCTCCAGCGCTCCGACAGGACCGGACGGGACACCGAGGTCCCCCATCGGGGCAGTGCTGGTCGAAGCCCGGCGAAGCCTCCTGCGAACGCCAACGTACGGGGTAGAGCTCAGCTTCGCAACTGGTTGTGATCGGATGGCCACTCGGCGTGTATGTCCGAGCCGGTCTCGAGGCGCCGGCAAGCGATCGCCGAGCCCCGGCACAGGCTGGGCCCAGGCAGCGCACGCTCCACTGGGTACCGCCGACAGCCGTACTGACCTGGTACCCGTCCACCCCGGTCCTGTGACCGAATGACGAAGGTCAGGGGCTGTCCGGCTCAACCCGGTCCGGTCCATCCCGGTCGGGCCGGCTCGGCTCGTGGCGGAGGAGACGGTCATGCGCGTCCTGCTCGTCCTCGACGACGACACCGCACCCGACCGTGCCCGCGACGGCGACCGCGACGCTGCTGCGTCGTGGCCCGTCCCGGTCCTCGCCGGTGTACCCGCCTCACCCACCCGGCCCGTGCCGGCGTCGCCGCCGGTCCGGACCGCCCCCCAGCCGATCGTGCGGCGCACGGACCCCGCGGGTCCCGCCGCCGCGGGGGTCGCGGCGCTGCTCGCCGCGCTCGGGCGCCGGGGGATCGACCTGTGCTGGGCCCCGTGGTCGGGTCTGGAGCACGACGAGGTCGACCTGGCC
>CAXSIB010000510.1:0-2667 GCA_964237095.1 uncultured Actinomycetales bacterium | reverse complement strand
CCACACCCCGGTGGCACCCGCCCAACGCGGCTCCACACGAAAGCGCGAGGCTAAGCGATGAGTCCCTGGACGTCACCGTCGCCGCCGCCCGCGCCGAAGCGCAGGGTTACGCGGGTGATGACGTCGGCTCCCCGGTGCTGCTGCTCGCCACCCCCGACGGGCACCGCGGGTTCTTCGGGCCGGTCCTGGCGCCCACCCCGACCGGGGACGCCGCCGACCGGCTCTGGGACCTGCTGATCACTGCGGCCGGGCTGCCGCAGTTCTTCGAGTTGAAGTCTCGCCGGACCGCCAACCCCACATCGGGCTGAGCAGGCGGTGGGCGCCGGGGGGCTGAGCTCCCAGGGCGAGCTCCTGGACGCCGAACCGGTTGGTCGCGGCCGGCACCGCCGGGGTACCGGTGACCGACCTCGAGCCGCGCAGTAGTTCGTGGCGGCCTGCTGTCAGCGCGGCGGCGCCCGGACCCCCGGGCGGTCTGCCCGGGGCGCGTACCCGGGGGATCGAAGCGGCGCCGGGCCGACATCGACGGGTCGGGCATGGTTCCCGGTTGGCCCCGGCGGCGCTGGCACCGGAGCGGTCAGCGCCCCGGTCACCTGCCCCACAGCCGGCCGCGGCGGGTTACGGTCAGACCCTGCCCGGCCGCGGCGACACCCCGCCTTCGGACTCAGCCGCCGCTGAGGGCCCTTCAACGGAGAGAAGCACCCGATGGCTGAACGCGACGTCCTCCCCTATGCCGTCATCGGCGCGACCGGCCAGCAGGGTGGTGCTGTCATCGACGCGCTGCTCGCGGCCGGTCGGGCGGTCCGGGCCCTCGTGCGTGATCCCGGTTCGGTGAAGAGCCGGGCGCTCGCCGACCGCGGTGTCAGCCTGGTGCGCGCCGAGCAGGACGACCCGGAGTCGATGGTCGCGGCCCTCGGGGGGGTCGGGGCCCTGTTCATGATGACCACCTTCGCCGGCCCGAAGGGCACCGACGGTGAGGTCGAACACGGCCGGGCGATCGCTGATGCTGCGGTCCGCGCGGGCGTGCCCCATGTCGTCTACTCCTCGGTGGGTGGCGCGGAACGCTCGACCGGTGTCCCGCATTTCGACAGCAAACGGCGCGTCGAGGAACACCTCACGGCCGTCATCGCGGCCTCTTTCGTCCGGCCGACCTTCTTCATGGAGAACTTCACTCGCCTGCTCGGCGGCGGCGACGGCGACTTCGTCCTGAGATTGCCGATGCCGGGGACGGTGCCTGTCCAGATGGTCGCGGTTCGCGACATCGGTGTTGTTGCTGCTGCCCTGCTGATTGACCCGACGGTCATCGAAGGCGACGCGATCGAGATCGCCGGTGACGTCCTCACCGGCGACCAGATCGCCGGCCGCATCGCCGCCCACCTGGGTCGGGCCGGCCGGTATGAGGCCGTTCCGCTTGACTCGTTGGGTGGGGACGAGGACCGCAAAGCCATGTTCCGCTGGTTCGTCGACACACCCGCTTACCAGGCCGACCTCAGCCGCACCCGTGCCGTGGACCCGACCGTCTTCACCCTCGCCACCTGGCTCGAGGAGCCCCGCTGACCGCGGGCGCGGTGGCGCCGGCGCGGTCGCCGGGCACGGCCTGATCCGTGACCGGCGGTCCAGGTCGCGACCTGCGCGCCATGACCAGTGACACCAGGTAGAAGGACAGGCGCAGGCCTGAGGCTGTTGCGCTTTGCGACCAGTCCGGGATCATCCCCGACCAGCCCCGATTAGCCTCGACCAGTGGAGACCGAATGACGACACCGGCAGGGGTCGGTCCGCAGCCGACGGTGCACCTGGTGCTCGAGGTGCCCCCGGGAGGTCGGGGTGTCGACGTGGCCGTCGACCCGGCCGCGCCGGTTCTTGACGAGACGTCGGGGGAAGGCAGCGGCAGTGGGTGGCGGCTGTTCGAGCCGGTCCCGGGTGAGGTGTCCCCGTGGTTGTCTCTGGGTGAAGTCGACCGGGGCTGCTACCGGCGCGACGTGCGACTACCGGACCGGGTGGACCCGGTGGTCTGGTCTGTGACCTGTCAGGTCAGTGTGACCTGGACCCCCGGGCCGGATGCGCAGCAGCTCAGGACGACCGTGGACTCGGTCACGACGTTCGTCCTGCCGGCCGGTGGAGTCCACACGGTGACCGCGGCCCTGGAGTATGTGCCCGGTGAGCACGGCGACCCGCCCCGATGGACGATGTCACTGGGTAGCCACGGCAGCAGCCCACCTGGGCTGTGACAGGGTCGACCGGGGCCCCGACCGTGCGGTGGGACCGCCGTCGCGATGATCGGTGGGGTTCCGGCCGGAGACCGCCGCCCGCGCCGCGACCGGCCGACAACACCCGTGCCGGCGTGGCCGGTGCCGGTGTCCGCTGAAGTCCGGGCCGGGCCCCTGTCCGCGGTGATCGCCGCGGCCGGGTGAGCCGATCGCCGCGGACGACGTGGACGCCGCGTGTGACTCCCCCGGGCAGGTGGGACCAGCCGGCCGGCTCACCTGTCACCGTTGACGAACCGCGGCCGATCCACCACCGTGGGCCCGGCACGGTTTCTGATGTGGGTGCGGCTTCGACGGTTAAGGGGTGAGTGGTGAGTTGTCCGGGGACGCCGGCCGGACCGGCCGACGAGAGTGGTCCGCGCGCAGCTCTGGGGGAGGGGTTTGTGGTCGCTGCTGACGGTGGTGA
>CAXSIB010000509.1:0-2672 GCA_964237095.1 uncultured Actinomycetales bacterium | reverse complement strand
AGGAGAACTTCGAGGTCGAGACCGTTGACGACTCCGGCACTGTCACCACGTCCTGAGCTGGACACCCCGGTCGCCGGATCCGTCATGGACCCGGCGACCGGGGTCGGCCAGGCCCGCCCTCCCGGCGGCGGCGAGCAGCCGCCGGTCCCCGCCACCGCGGAGATGGTGCTCCACGAGGAGCAGCTGCGGATCACCACGCGCCGCGTACCGGCCGAGCGCGTGCGGCTCGTCCGGCGGATCGTCACCGAGACCCGCATGGTCCCGGTCGAGATCCGCCGGGAGGTCGTCGACGTCGAGCGCACCCCACTCGACGGCACCGCTGTCGACGGCACTGCTCTCGACGGCACCGGGCCGGACGGCGGTCCGACCGGGACGACCGACGGCGGGGCCGCACCCGTGGGTCCGGTCGTGATGGTCCTCCGCGAGGAGTACCCCGTGTTCACCCTCGGGGTGCGAGCCGTCGAGCAGATCACCGCCACGGTCACCCGGGTGGCCGGGGAGACCGCGGTGCGCGCGGAGGTGTCCTCCGAGCGCGTCGAGGTCATCGACGTGCCGCCACCCGCCCCGCTGGTCTGACCGGCCGGCGGTCCTGTTCCTCACCCCTTTCATCCAGGAGACCTGCCATGCAGATCGACAAGAGTCAGATCCTCTCCATGCTGACCGGCAACGGCCAGCACGAGACCGCCGCCCAGGCCGACTCACAGCTGCCGCAGACGGTCGACACCGACCAGCCCGAGCACCAGAACCTGCTGTCCTCGCTCGGGATCAACCTGGGCAGCCTCTCGGGGCTGGCCGGGATGGCCGGGGGACTCGGCGGCCTCGCGGGTGGCGGCGGCCAGGCCGGTGGCCTCGCCGGCCTTGAGGGCATCGCCAAGAACTTCCTCTGACACCCCTCCGACGGGTTGCCGGGGGCGGCATGTCGCCGCGCTGGCCGACCGTCCGTGTTCCATGATCGTCTCGTCTGTACCGCCGGTGGCGAGCCGCACCCCCGGCTGACCGCCGCACTCGATCGACAGCTGCCCACACCGGGAGCTGCCTCCCAACCGAAGGGTCCTTCCCGATGACCGCCACACCTGGTTCGAACCTCGCCACCAAGTCCCCGGCCTCGGCGCCGGCGCTGAAGACCAGTGAGGGCACGACCACGATCGCCGAGAGCGTCGTGCAGAAGATCGCCGGCATGGCCGCCACGGACGTCGCCGGGGTGTACCA
Organism: uncultured Actinomycetales bacterium; assembly: GCA_964237095.1. Classification (GTDB taxonomy): domain Bacteria; phylum Actinomycetota; class Actinomycetes; order CAXTBU01; family CAXTBU01; genus CAXSIB01. The sequence goes on along the minus strand of CAXSIB010000509.1, from coordinate 1,463 downwards.
GCTGGGCGGATCCGCCGCGAACGCGGTCGCCTCGCTGAAGAACCGCCTGCCCGGATCGTCGGCCCCGTCGGTCACCCAGGGCGTCTCGGTCGAGGTCGGGGAGACCGAGGCCACCGCCGAGATCACCCTCACCGCCGAGTACGGCGTTGCCATCCAGGACGTCGCCGCCGCGGTCCGCCGCAACGTCATCTCGGCCGTCACCCGGATGACCGGCCTCGTCGTCACCACTGTCGACGTGACCGTGTCCGACGTGCACCTGCCCACCGACACGGCCTCGGACTCCTCCTCCTCGTGAGCGAGCCGACCACCACGACGCTGCGACCGGGGTCGGCGTCCGCGTCGGCCCCGGGCGTGCGGTCCGCCGGCGCCCCGGCTCCGGCCGTGGTGGACGCCGACGCGGTCGCCGCGGCCGCGCTGGCCTGCCCGGAGGTCGCGGCCCTGTCCGGCGGCACGTTCGGGGAGGTCGCGACCTACCTGCCGGGCCGACGGGTGGCCGGTGTGCGCATCGACACCGACCGGGTCGACGTCCACGTGGTGGCGCGCTACGGGGCGCCGCTGCACCAGATCGCCGACCGGGTCCGCCGCACGGTGGCCCCGACCGTCGCCGGCCTGCCGGTGAACGTGACGTTCGACGACATCACCACCGCCTGAGCGCACGCTCCACCACCACCTGCGCACCTGGTGTCCCACCTGCACTGACGATCTGACCACGCCGACCCCCCGGGTCGGCCCTCGACCTGGGAGATGGCATGAGCAAGACCTTGATGGGCCTCGCGATCGGGCTGCTGCTCGGGATCGTGTGGGCGTTCGGCGGTTTCGGCGACTTCATCCTCACCATCGTCATCGGGGCGATCGGCCTCGTGATCGGGATGATCCTCGAGGGCCGGATCAGCGTGAGCGACTACATCCCGTCCTCCAAGAAGTGACCGGGGCAGTGACCGGGGCAGGGCCGGAGGAAGGACCCGAGGCAGGGTCGGAACACCCGGGCGCACATCGCGCCCGCACTCCCGTCGAGGCCGACGCGGCCGCCGGCCGCGGGGTGTTCGAGGTGGACCCCGGCCTGGCCGCGGACCCGACCGGCGGTCCGGGCACGACCCGGATCGCGGACGCCGCCGTGGAGAAGATCGCCCAGCAGTCCGTCGACAACGTCGACCGCGCCTCCGGTTCGGCCCGCCACGTCCTCGGCGTCAAGGTCGGCTCCCTGAACGAGGACACCCCCGCGCGGGTCAACGCCCGCGTCGACGGTGACCTGGTCTCGGTGACGGTGTCGATGGCGGTCCGCTGGCCCAGCTCCGTGCGTGAGGTCACCCGCCAGGCCCGCACCCAGGTCACCGACGACATCACCCGGTTCACCGGGATGCGGGTCGCCGAGGTCGACATCACGGTTCCCGAGCTCCTCCAGGTCCGACCCCAGCCGAGAGGCCTGCGCTGATGCCCCTGTTCAACCGGGCGCTGTCCGTCCT
>CAXSIB010000508.1:0-2688 GCA_964237095.1 uncultured Actinomycetales bacterium | reverse complement strand
GCGGCCACGTCCGCCCCGACGTCGTCCGCCGCCGCCGTCGCGGCTGCTGCCCGGTGACCGCCGTCGCGGACCGACCGGTCCGGCCGCCCGTGGGCGCGGCCGGTGACCCGCCGGCCGCCTTCGACCCGGTGGCGGCCCTCGCGGCGAGCGTGGACGGGCTGCACGACGCGCACCCCGAGCTGTCGGCCCGGACGGTGTTCCGCCGGGGCCAGCGCCCGGTCATCGTCCTCGGGGTGCTGCTGCTCGTGCTCGCGGCGGTCCTGGCGCCGATCGGGACCGTGCAGGTGCTGATGGCGGTCACGACGCTGCTGTACGCGGCCGCCCTGGCCTACCGGATCATCCTGTTCAGGCTGGGGATGCACAGCGGGACGCTGGTCGCCGTCACCGACGCCGAGGCCGCCGAGACGCCCGACGCGGACCTGCCCGTGTACACCGTCCTGGTGCCCGCCTACCGCGAGCCGGAGGTGATCAGCCGCCTCGTCGGCGCCCTGGCCGCGCTGCGTTACCCACCCGACCGCCTCGACGTCAAGCTGCTGCTGGAGGTGGACGACCTCGAGACGATCGACGCGGCCCGCCGGTCGCTGCCGAGCGAGCACGTCGAGCTGGTCCTCGTGCCCGCCGGCGGCCCCCGGACCAAGCCGAAGGCGTGCAACTACGGCCTGATCGGCGCGCGCGGGGAGCTCGTCACCATCTACGACGCCGAGGACCACCCGGACCCGTGGCAGCTGCGCCGCGCGGTCGTCGCCCTCGCCCGCCTCGGGGCCGGGTACGCGTGCGTCCAGGCCCGCCTGGGGTACTTCAACAGTCGCCAGAACCTCATCACCCGCTGGTTCACCGTCGAGTACGGCAGCTGGTTCCGCTTCCTGCTGCCGGGGCTGACCGCGGCCGGTGCCCCGGTGCCCCTGGGCGGGACGTCCAACCACTTCCGGACCTCGGTCCTGCGGGCGGTCGGCGCCTGGGATCCCTACAACGTCACCGAGGACGCCGACCTGGGCATCCGCCTGGCCCGCCTCGGGTACCGGGTGGGCGTCCTGGACTCGGTCACCGAGGAGGAGGCCAACTCCGACTTCGTGAACTGGGTGAAACAGCGCAGCCGCTGGTACAAGGGCTACCTGATCACCTGGCTCGTGCACCTGCGCGACCCGCGGCGCCTGCTGCGCGAGATCGGCGTCCGCGGCGTCGTCGGGCTCAACCTGTTCATCGCGGGCACCCCGCTGACCACGGTCATGAACCCGTTCTTCTGGACCCTGGTGGTGATCTGGTACGCCGAGCACCCGCGGTGGCTGGCGCAGGTCTTCATCGCGCCCGTCTTCTACCTCGCGATGGCGAGCTTCGTCCTGGGCAACGCCGCCGTGATCTACACCAACGTCGTGACGACCCGCTGGATCGGGCGCCCGGACCTCGTGTGGGCCGCGCTGACCTCGCCGGGGTACTGGGTCATGATGAGCCTCGCCGCGACGAAGGCCGTGGCCCAGCTGGTGGTCCGGCCCAGCTTCTGGGAGAAGACCGCCCACGGCCTCGACGCGCCCGCGGCCGGGACCGCGCCGACGCCGCTCCCGGCGACCGTGCGGACGCCATGAGCGCCGTCACGGCGGCACCCGCCGCCCCGACCCCCGGCCCGACCGCGCCCGTCCTCGCGCCACCGTCCCGTCGGTCGTCCCGGCCGGGGGAGGCGTCGGTCGCCTTCCTGGCCAGCCTCACGGCCTACCTCAGCCTGGGCTGGTGGTTCCTGACGCACGGGGTGATCTTCCCCGACTCGGTCAGCCGCGTGGCCAACGCCTCCTACGTCCTCTACAGCCGCGACCCCCACCTGCCCGCGATCGGCTTCGTCTGGAACCCGCTGCCGTCCTTCCTGCTGCTCCCGGTACTCCCGCTGAAGGGGCTGTTCCCGGCGCTGACCCGGGACGGGTTCGCCGGGCCGGTGGAGTCCGCGGTGTCCATGGCCGGCGCGGTGGTGCTCCTCCTGCGCCTGCTGCGGATCCTCGGGGTCGGCCCCGGATACCGGTGGACCCTCACGGTCCTGTTCGCGCTGCACCCGATGACCGCCGTCTACGGCGCGAGCGGCGAGAGCGAGGGGATGCTGCTGTTCTTCACCCTGCTCACCGCGAACGGTCTGGCCGGTTGGCTGGCCGACGGCGCCCCCGGCCGGCTCGTCGGGATCGGGCTGGCCCTCGGCGGGGCCTACCTCACCCGCTACGAGGCCGTCGCGCCCGCCGCCGCGGTGGTCCTCCTCGTCACCGTGCTGAGCTTCGCCCGGACCGCCGGGCCGCGGCGGCTGCGCGCCCAGACCGCCGTCAACGACGCCCTGCTCGCCGGGCTGCCGTTCCTGCTGACGTTCGCCGGCTGGGCGCTGGCCGGGCGGGTCCTGGTCGGGTCGTGGTTCCCGACCTTCAGCTCCGCATACGGGAACTCCTCGCAGGTGGCCAACGCCCGCTCGTACATCACCGACAGCACGGGCACCTCGCTCGGGGCCATGGCCCGCTACGCCGGGGCGCAGCTGGTCGGGCTGCAGCCGTTCGCACTCGTCCTGCTGGCGCTCGCCGCGGTCGCCGCCGTCCACCGGCGGCAGTGGGCGGCGCTGGCCGCGCCGGTCGCGCTCGGCGCCGTCCTCGCGTTCGACGACCTCGCGTTCCTCTCGGGGACGTCGTTCGGCTGGCTGCGCTTCCAGATCGCCGTGGTCCCGCTGGG
>CAXSIB010000507.1:0-2689 GCA_964237095.1 uncultured Actinomycetales bacterium | reverse complement strand
CGCGACGACGGCTGCCACGTCCTGCACGTCGACATGGACGCCTTCTACGCCTCGGTCGCCGTCCGGGCCGACCCGTCGCTGGCCGGGCGGCCGGTCGCCGTCGGCGGCGGCGGGATGCGCGGGGTCGTGCTGTCGGCCACCTACGAGGCGCGTCGGTTCGGGGTCGGCTCGGCCATGCCCGTCGCACGGGCCCGCGCACTGTGCCCGGGCCTGGTCATGGTCCCGGCCGAGCACGGCATCTACGGCGAGATCTCCGCGCAGGTCATGGCGATCCTCCGCGGGGTGACCCCGCTGGTGGAGCCGCTGTCCCTCGACGAGGCCTTTCTCGACGTCGCCGGGGCCCGCCGCCTCCTCGGGTCCCCGCTGACCATCGCGGCGCTGATCCGGGCGCGGGTCGCCGGCGAGCTCGGCCTGCCCTGCTCGGTCGGGGTGGCGCCCACCAAGTCCCTCGCCAAGCTCGCGTCCCGCGCCGCGAAGCCCGACGGGGTCCACCTGGTGCCTCTCGACGGCGTCGAGTCGTTCCTGCGGCCGCTGCCCGTGAGCGCGCTGTGGGGGGTGGGCCCGACCACCGAGCGGGCCCTCGCGCGGCTCGGTGTGCGGACGGTCGCCGAGCTCGCGGACACCCCGCACGACACGGTCCGCCGGGCGCTCGGCGTCGCCGGCGCCTCGCACCTGCTGGCGATGGCGACCGGCCGCGACCCGCGCGCGGTCGTCCCCGACGTCGCCGGGAAGTCCGCCGGCGCGGAACGGACGTTCGAACGCGACATCTCCGGCGTGGACGAGCTCCGCCGGGAGCTGCTCGCGCTGTCGGTCCGGTGCGCGGAGCGACTGCGCGCCGGGGGCACCCTTGCCCGGACCATCAGCGTCAAGGTGCGCGAGGCCAACTTCACGACGTGGACCCGCGCGCGCACCCCGGAGCGCCCGACCGACGTGGCCCGGGTGCTGCACGAGGTGGCCTGCGAGCTGCTCGACGACCTGCGCGCCGAGCGTCCGATCGGCGGGGTGCGGCTGCTCGGGGTGCGGGGCGAGCGCCTCACGCCGGCCGCGGCCGCCGTCGGGCAGCCCGCGCTGACCGACGCCGCGGACGGGGTCGACGAGCCGGGCTGGCGGGAGGCAGAACGCATCGCCGACGAGCTGTCCCGGCGCTTCGGCGGCCTGGCGATCGGGCCCGCCAGCCTGCTCCGCCCGGCCGCCCCCAGGCGGGGGGACACGCCGGGTGTCACGGGGTCCGCCGCCCTACACTGATCACCGGGTACGGCTTCGGTCGACCCGTCCCGCTGTACCCGTCACGTCGTACCCGTCGCGTCGTACCCGTCGAGGCCCGCGCACCCGCGTGCGTCGGTGGGGACGCGACACCCGTCGGCCGACGGGACGACGGGTGCGACCGTGTCCGAGACAAGGGGATCCAGGTGCCTCTCTCAGAACGCGAGCAGGCCCTGCTCGAGCAGCTGGAGCGCGCGCTCACGGCTGACGACCCGGGCCTCGCGTCCCGGCTGCGCGGTGGCCGGGTGCACCTGAGGTCCCGGCTCGCGCTGGCGGGCGTCGTCGTCGCGCTCGGCCTCGGCGGGGTGGTCGTCGCCGCGATCGTCGGTGACGGTGCCCTCGTGGTCGCCGCCGCGGTCGTCGTCCTCGCGGGCGGCCTGTTCGCGATGGCCGTCCTGCGGGCTCCGGTCCCGGTCAACGCCCGCGACCGCGCGGTCGGCGCACAGCGCCCCGCGCCGGCCCGCGTCGGCGGTCCCGGACGCTCGGCCCGGGTGGCCCCGATCACGTCGCGGAGCCGGCCCGACCGGCGCTTCATGACCCGGCTCGAGCGCCGGTGGGAAGCCCGCCGCCAGGACCGCCGCACCTACTGACCGAGCCTCACACCGGACGCGGTCGACGGCGGCGGTCGGCATCGGTCCGGGTGCTGTCTCCGGGGCCGCGCCACGACTCGCGGCCGTGCGTCGGATCATGTCTCACCCTCTGTGGTCGCGGTGCCGCCGACCCCGGCGCGCTCGAGGTCCCGGGCCGCCACCCCGCTGAGAAGCCCCACCGAGAGGGAGCCATCCCGCGCCGGGGCACTGCAGCCGCCCGTGGCTCGGGGACCGGGCGAGGCGCCCCTGCCGCGGCCACCGCGGGGACGACGCGGCCCCGGCCCGTCCTCGGCTCTTCTGCGGCCCGAACTCCCGAGTCCCGATGACCGTCGGCCGGGGTTCAGCCGCGGGCGACCGACCGCCGGGCCACCGACGCGGCGTCCAGTGCGCTGTCCGGGGCCGTCGCGTGGCGGGGCGCCGGTCCACCCGTGGTGAGTCGCCGCCGGAGCTCGGCGGGGACGACGGCGACGACCACCCGGCGCCACCACGGCGACCGGCCGGCCAGGGCTCGGCGGACCCGGTCGCTGTCGGCGCGGACGCCGACCGGGTCCGGGTCCGGCATCGCCGCTCCCGCCGCGGCGAACCGGGCCCGCTCGACCAGAGCGACCAGCCGGGCGGCCGCGGCCACCGCGGCCGGGTCGCCCGCGAGGGTGGCGGCCAGCGTGCTGCCGAGCTGGCGCGGGGTGCTCGAGACGCGCACACCGGCGTGGTCCCGGGCCGCGGCCGCGAGGTCGGCGTGCACCGCCGCGGCCGTCGCCTGGACGTGGGCCGACCCGGTCGTCGCGGCGTGCGGCCGGTCCGACCGCGGTCGGGTGGAGCCGTGCGGCGACGGGCCG
>CAXSIB010000506.1:0-2690 GCA_964237095.1 uncultured Actinomycetales bacterium | reverse complement strand
CGGCCTGATGGTCGGGCGGACCCCGGAGTACCTGGGCAAGAAGCTCGGCGCCCGGGAGATCAAGCTGGCCAGTCTCTACATCCTCACGACACCGCTGTTCGTCCTGGCCGGCGCGGCCTCGACGATCGCCCAGCAGGGCCAGCTCGGGGCGCTGCTCAACTCGGCCTCGGGGAACCTGCCCGGGTCGAAGGGCAGCCAGGCGCACGGGCTGACGGAGATCTTCTACGCCTACGCCTCGGCGAGCAACAACAACGGGTCGGCGTTCGCCGGGCTCACCGTGACCGACCGGTGGTACGAGATCACCCTCGGCCTGTGCATGCTGTTCGCCCGGTTCGTCCCGATCGCCCTCGCGGTCGCCCTCGCCGGCTCCCTCGCCCGGCAGCCGAAGGTCCCGGCGTCGACCGGGACCCTGCCCACCCACAGCCCGCTGTTCGTCGGCCTGCTGCTCGGCGTCGTCATCGTCCTCGTCGCCCTCACCTATGTCCCCGCACTGTTCCTCGGTCCCCTCGCGGAGGGTCTGTCATGACCGCCTCGGTCCTGTCCAGCTCGACTTCCGGGGGCACGTCCCCCACCACCCCGACCCCGCCGGCGCCGCCGGCCGGGAGGGCCGCCCGCGGCGGTGGCCTGCTCGATCCCCAGCAGGTGCTGCGGGCGCTTCCGCTGGCGGTCCGCAAGCTCAACCCGGTCACGCTGATCCGCAACCCGGTGATGTTCGTCGTGGAGGTCGGCGCGGTCTACACCACGGTCGAGGCGCTCCTGCACCCGAGCGTCTTCGTGTGGCTCATCACCGCGTGGCTGTGGCTGACCGTCGTCTTCGCCAACCTCGCCGAGGCCGTCGCCGAGGGCCGCGGCAAGGCCCAGGCCGAGACGCTGCGGCGCAGCCGCACCCAGACCACGGCCCGGAAGCTCACCGGCTGGACCCCCGGTGCCACCGCCGGCCCGACGAGCGAGACCGAGGTGTCCGCCGCGTCCCTGACGCTCGGGGACTTCGTCGTGGTCGAGGCCGGGCAGGTGATCCCCGGTGACGGCGACGTCGTCGAGGGGGTCGCCAGCGTCGACGAGTCCGCGATCACCGGGGAGTCCGCCCCGGTCATCCGGGAGTCCGGCGGCGACCGGTCCTCGGTCACCGGCGGCACCCGGGTGCTGTCCGACCGGGTCGTGGTGAGGATCACCTCCAAGCCGGGCGAGACGTTCGTCGACCGGATGATCGCCCTCGTCGAGGGGGCGTCCCGGCAGAAGACCCCCAACGAGATCGCGCTGAACATCCTGCTGGCCAGCCTGACGCTGGTGTTCCTGCTCGCGGTGGTCACCCTGCAGCCGTTCGCGGTCTACTCCGGCGCGCCGCAGTCGATCACCGTGCTGGTGGCGCTGCTGGTCTGTCTGATCCCCACCACGATCGGGGCCCTGCTGTCCGCGATCGGCATCGCCGGGATGGACCGCCTCGTGCAGCGCAACGTGCTCGCGATGTCCGGGCGGGCCGTCGAGGCCGCGGGCGACGTGTCCACGCTGCTGCTGGACAAGACGGGCACCATCACCCTCGGCAACCGCCAGGCCGCCGACCTGGTCGCCGTGGGCGGGCTGTCCGTCGACGACCTCGCCGAGGCGGCGATGCTGTCCAGCCTGGCCGACGAGACCCCCGAGGGCCGGTCGATCGTGACCCTCGCCACCGGGGCCTACCACCGCCCCGTCCGGGCGCTGGCGGACCTCCGGGACGCGACGATCGTGCCGTTCACCGCGCAGACCCGCATGAGCGGGGTCGACGTCCCGTCGGCCGGCCGGGTCCGCGCGATCCGCAAGGGGGCGGCCGCGTCGGTCGCCGCCTGGGTGACCGCCGGCGGCGGGCACGCGTCCGCCGCGGCCGACGAGGCCGTGGACCGGATCTCCGGCGAGGGCGGCACCCCGCTCGTCGTCGCCCGCGGCTGGATCACCAGCGCTGCCGACGGTGCCGAGGGCGCCGACGGCCCGGTCGTCACCGGGGCCGAGGTCCTCGGGGTCGTGCACCTGAAGGACGTCGTGAAGCCCGGCATGCGCGAACGGTTCGACGAGCTGCGGGCCATGGGCATCCGCACGGTGATGATCACCGGGGACAACCCGCGGACCGCGCGGGCCATCGCCGCCGAGGCCGGCGTCGACGACTTCCTCGCCGAGGCCACCCCCGAGGACAAGATGGCCCTGATCCGCAAGGAGCAGGAGGGCGCGCGCCTGGTCGCGATGACCGGCGACGGCACCAACGACGCCCCCGCCCTCGCCCAGACCGACGTCGGGGTGGCGATGAACACCGGGACGAGTGCGGCCAAGGAGGCCGGCAACATGGTCGACCTGGACTCCGACCCGACGAAGCTCATCGAGATCGTCGAGATCGGCAAGCAGCTGCTCATCACCCGGGGCTCGCTGACCACGTTCTCGATCGCCAACGACGTCGCGAAGTACTTCGCGATCCTCCCGGCGATGTTCGTCGGGGTCTACCCCGGCCTGCACGTGCTCAACGTCATGCGGCTGTCGACCCCGAACTCGGCGATCCTCTCGGCGGTCGTGTTCAACGCCGTCGTCATCGTGTTCCTCATCCCGCTGGCGCTCCGCGGCGTCCGGTACCGCCCGGTCTCCGCCGCCCGGCTCCTGCGGCGCAACCTGCTGGTCTACGGCCTCGGCGGGCTCGTCCTGCCGTTCGTCGGCATCAAGGCGATCGACCT
>CAXSIB010000505.1:0-2690 GCA_964237095.1 uncultured Actinomycetales bacterium | reverse complement strand
CCGACCGCGACGCGGGGGATGCGGCTCGGCCGGCCGGACGCCCGCCGAGCCAGGACGCTGTCCTGGGACTGGGAGGACATCACCGACCACCGCGACTGCGCCGAGAGCAGGGACCCGACGGCCATCCAGCCGCCGACCGACAGCAGCGACAGACCGGACCCGATGCTCGCCACCGACCCGACCGAGCCGACGCTCGCGATCGACAGCACCGACCCGCGGGACGCGATCGACAGGAGCGAGTCCTGCGAGGCGATCGACAGACGCGAACCGTGCGGGGTCCACGACCGGCTCGGGCGGGGTGCCATGCCGCCACCCTCCCAGCCGGCCCGGTAGACAGGCGCCCGTGACACACGTCGGGGTGGCGGGGCTGGGCCGGATGGGGACGGTGCTCGCGGAGCGCCTCCTCGACGCGGGGCACGAGGTGGTCGTGTGGAACCGCAGTCCCGGGCCGGTCGCGGCCCTGGTCGCCGCGGGCGCGCGCGGGGTGGGGTCCCCCGCTGAGCTCGTCCGGGCCGCCGACGTCGTCGTGGACCTCGTGTTCGACGACGCCGCGGTCCGCCGGGTCTGGCTCGCGCCGGACGGCCTGGTCGCCGGCCTGCGCGCCCGCACGTTCGCCGGCCCGGCCGGCGGTCCCGACGCTGGCCCCGACGCTGGACCGGTCGAGCGGGTCCTGCTGGTCGAGTCCTCGACGGTGGCCGCGGCGACCGTCGCCGAGGTCGGGGCCGCGGGTCGGGCGGCGGGCGCGGCGGTCGTCGACCTGCCGGTCTCGGGCACCGTCGCGCCCGCCCGCGCGGGCCGCCTCCTCGGCCTGGCCGGCGGCGCCGCGGCGGACGTCGAGCGCGCGACGGCGGTGTTCGACGTGTGGTGCCGCCGCGTCGTGCACCTCGGGCCGGCCGGCTCGGGCATCGCCACCAAGCTCGCCCTGAACATGGGGATGGCGTGCCTGTGGGCCGCACTCGCGGAGTCCTACGCCCTCGCGGAGTCCGCCGGGGTGGCCCGGGAGGCGTTCACCGAGGTGCTCCTGGACTCCCCGCTCGCCGGCCCGTCGATCACCGGCAAGGCGGATCTCCTGCGCACGCACGAGGTCCCGGTCGGTGAGCCCGCGTCGTTCGACGTCGCGGGCGTCCGCAAGGACCTCGTCGCGATGCTGGCGACCTCGGCCGCGGCCGGGGTCCCGGGCGCGGTCGCGGCGGCCGCGCTCAGCCACTTCTCCGGCGCGGTGGTCGCCGGGCACGGCGAGGCCGATCTCGTGGCGGTCCTGGACTACCTGCGCGAGGCCCGCGCCTGAGCGCTCACCGGATCTCCCTCCCGCGCCCCGACCGGGCTCCCGTCCCGAGCGCGCACAGAACCCGCAGGCCACGCCGGACCGGGCACCACGCGACGCCGTCCCGGATCGACAGTGGACGAGGCGATCCGGGGTCTCTGGTGCGGGATTCGCCGTCGGCTGTCGATCCCGGCCGCGCGCCACCCGACAGCCCACCCTGCGCGGGACCGAGACCGCGCCCCGACGACGACCCGGAACTGCACGCAACCGCTCTCGAGACGCCCCTCGGGCCCATTCGGGCCGTTCGCTGCAGATCCGGGACGGCCCGGCGGTGGTCCGGCCGGGCGCGGACCTGACGGAACTACCGCCGGCGGGGACCGGCCGTCCCGGTGGCCCACAGCAGGGGGACGTCGGACTCGGCGTCGCTGAAGGAGCCGTGGAGTCCCAGCAGGGCCAGGGACTCGGGGCGCTGGTGGGCGGTGTCGACCAGCGCGACGTCGGCGCGGGCGGCGGCGATGACGGCGGGCAGCCGGGGGAGCACCCGATCCTCCACCGGACCGAACCAGCCGATGTCCAGCGCCTGCTGGCGGGTCGCGACCCAGCAGGTGTCCCCGAGCTGCTCGGTGAACGCGGCCAGGACGTCGCCGTCGGCGCCCGGGCGGGCGTAGGCGTAACGCACGCGGGGTTCCCCGCCCAGGTGCGCGACCCCGTCCAGCAGGTGCGGGAAGGCCGCGGCGTCGGCGAGGTCGAGGCGGTCGGTCGGGTCGACGTCGACCATCCCGTGGTCGCCGGTCACGTAGACCGTCGCTCCGGCGGGGGCCTGCTCGAGCAGGCGCCCGAGGGCGCCGTCGACCTTCTCCAGCGCCAGCGTCCACTCCGGGGACCCCCAGCCGTGCACGTGGCCGGCCTTGTCGAGACCTTCCCAGTAGAGCAGGACGAACGTCGGCGCCCCGGCGGTGCGGACCCCGGCCTGCAGCAGCCGGGCGGCGGCGTCGACCCGGGCCGTGAGCCCCGCCGCGGCCTCGAACCGCGGCCCGCGCAGGGTCGCGCGGGTCAGCCCCGAGCCGTCGAAGAAGCCCGGCGCCACGTGGGACACGGCCACCCCGGCCGCGGCCAGCCGCTGGTACACGGTGTCGTGCGGCTGCCAGCGCAGGGGGTCGACCGCGGGGTCCCAGGCCAGCTGGTGCACGAGGACGTCGCGGTCGGGGTCGAGCACCTCGGTCCCGACCAGGCCGTGCGCGCCCGGCGGGAGTCCCGTGCCGAGGCTGCCGAGGCTGACCGCGGTCGTGGTCGGGAATCCGGCCCGCAGGGTGTCCGGCACACCGGGCGGCGGCCGGTCCAGCAGCGCGCGCAGGTTCGGGACGTGCCCGCGGCGCTCACGGAGCAGGAGAGCGCCGAGGCCGGCGGCGAGGAACAGGCACACGAC
>CAXSIB010000504.1:0-2692 GCA_964237095.1 uncultured Actinomycetales bacterium | reverse complement strand
GCCGGCCGGGCGACGCGACCGGCCCCGGGGACCGCGCCGGGACCGGCGGTCCCGCCGGTCCCGGGGTGCAGGAGCGCCGCGAGGGCCTCGGCCGCGTCGACGAGCCCCGGGCCGGCGCCGGTGAGGACCGTGCCGTCGGCGGCCAGCACCCGGACCCCCGGCGGCACCCACTCCCCCACGTCGCGGGCGGCGGCGACGGCCTCGTCGAGCGACAGCCCGCACGGCGCGACGACGACCACCTCGGGGTCCGCGGCGAGCACGTCGTCGCGGTCGACGCGGACCGACCGACCGCCGGCGACCCCGAGCACCTCGACCCCGCCGGCCGCGGCCACGACGTCCGGCACCCAGTGACCCGCCGACCAGACCGGGTCGGTCCACTCCAGGACGGCGACCCGCGGGCGGGGGCGGCGGGCGACCGCGGCGGCGAGCGCGGCGAGACGGGCGTCGAGGCGCTCGGCGACCGCGAGCCCGGCGCCGGGCCGCCCGCAGGCGTCGGCCAGGGCCCGGACCGCCGGGGTGAGCTCGGCCAGGCGGTGCGGGTCGAAGACGTGGACGGCCGCCGGAGACCCGACCATCTCCAGGGCCCGGGCGACCTCGTCGGCGCCGACGGCGCAGACCGCGCAGAGGTCCTGCACGACCACGACGTCCGGCGCGAGCCCGCGCAGCACCTCCGACCGGACCTCCCGCAGCGGCAGCCCGGCGCGCACCCGGGCGGTGACGAGCGCGTCGATCTCGCCCTGGGCCAGTCCCGCCGGGATGACCGAGCCGACGACGACCGCGGTCCCGGCCGGGGCCCGGCACTCGTCGGTCACCCCGACGAGCTGTCCCCCGACGCCGAGGGCGGTCAGGACGTCGGTGGCCGCCGGGACGAGGGACACCACCCGCGGCCGTCCCGTGATCGGAGGGGCGTCCGCCGGCATCCGCGCCGGGGCGGTGATCGGGGCGGTGATCGGGGCGGTGCTCAGGGAGGCCGCGGTCACCGGATCACGGTGTCACACCGGTCGCGGGTCCCGGTCCACAGGAATGTGGATCCCCGGTCGGTGACCGACCGGGGATCCACATCCTCTCGCGGTCACGCCGGGACAGCCCCGCTCAGACGTCGAGGGTCGCGGTGTCGAGCAGGGCGGCGCCCTCGACGATGAAGTCCCGGCGCGGGCCGACCTCGGAGCCCATCAGCAGGTCCAGGGTCGCCTCGGCGGCGGCGGCGTCGCCGATCGTGATCCGGCGCAGCGTGCGCGAGGCGGGGTCCATCGTGGTCCCGCGCAGCTGGTCGGCGTCCATCTCCCCGAGCCCCTTGTAGCGCTGGGGCGGCATCTTCACGGTCAGCTTCCGCCGGTTCAGGTCCGCCATCGTCGCGTGCATCTCGGCCTCGGAGTACGTGTACACGTAGCGGTCGTGCCCGGCCGGCGGGCGCGCGATCTCCAGGCGGTGCAGGGGCGGGACCGCCGCGAACACCCGGCCGTCCTCGACCAGCGGACGCAGGTAGCGCAGGAACAGGGTCAGCAGCAGGCAGCGGATGTGGGCGCCGTCGACGTCGGCGTCGGCCATGAAGATGACGCGGCCGTAGCGCGCGGCGGCCAGGTCGAACGAGCGCCCGGAGCCGGCGCCGATGACCTGGATCAGCGCCGCGCACTCGTTGTTGGCCAGCATGTCCCCGACGGTGGACTTCGCGACGTTGAGGATCTTCCCGCGGATCGGCAGCAGGGCCTGGAACTCCGCGCGCCGGGCCGCCTTGGCGGTGCCCATCGCCGAGTCGCCCTCGACCACGAACAGCTCCGACCGCGAGACGTCGTCGGTGCGGCAGTCGACCAGCTTCGTCGGCAGGGCGGAGGACTCCAGGGCGGTCTTGCGCCGCGCCGTCTCCTTGTGGACCCGGGCGGCGACCCGGGTCTTCATCGCGTCGACGACCTTCTCCAGCAGGGCCTCGGCGCGGGCCTTCCCGGGCTGGCGCGTCGCGGTCAGGTGCGCGGTCAGCTGCTCGCGCACGACGTCGGCGACGATGGCGCGCACGGCGGCGGTCCCGAGCACCTCCTTGGTCTGGCCCTCGAACTGCGGCTCCTCGAGGCGGACCGCGATCAGCGCGGTCAGGCCCTCCAGGGCGTCGTCCTTCTCGACCTTGTCGTCCCCGGCCTTCAGCCGCCGCGCGTTCGCCTTCACCTGCTCCCGGAACACCCGCAGCAGGCCCTGCTCGAAGCCGGCGAGGTGGCTGCCGCCGCTCGGGGTGGCGACGACGTTGACGAAGGACCGGACCGTCGTGTCGTAGCCGCCGCCCCAGCGCAGGGCGACCTCGACGTCCACCGTGCGGCGCACGTCGGCCGGGTGCAGGTGCCCGGTCGCGTCGAGCACCGGCACGGTCTCGGTGAACTCCCCCGACCCCGCGAGACGCCAGACTCCGGTGACGTCGGCGTCGCCGACCTCGGTGGCGAGGTCGGCGCAGAACTCCGCGATGCCGCCGGTGTGCAGGAACCGGTGCTCGACGGGCGCCTCCCCCGGGGTGCCGTCCAGCGCCCGGCCGTCGCGGATGACGATCTCGAGGCCGGCGACGAGCGACGACGTCTGGCGGGCCCGGTCGAGCAGCTCGGGCAGGCTGAACTCGGCCGACGCGGGGAAGATCTGGCGGTCCGCCCAGTAGCGGATCCGGGTCCCGGTCGCCGGGGACCGGCCCGCGGCGGCGGCCCGGCCCGTGGCCGGC
>CAXSIB010000503.1:0-2699 GCA_964237095.1 uncultured Actinomycetales bacterium | reverse complement strand
CAATTGGCAGAGCATCCGACTGTTAATCGGACGGTTACTGGTTCGAGTCCAGTCGCGGGAGCCCTGCTCCCGTTCTGCGTCGGTGATGACAGTCTTCACTCGCTCGTCCGGGTCGATGACCCTGTGGGTCACGTCCGCGCATGACGGTCGGCGGCCGTAGCCAGGAGCGTCGAGCCGGTCCCACGTCTCGCGCCGGCGACAGTCCGCTGGGTCGAACTCTCTGTCGGCCGCTCGCTCGGGTCTGGCAGATGTCTCAATCATCTTTGCACTTGACGTGATGATTATCACATCGGACCATGGGGCGTGCTGTTCGCCACCCCGCCCCTCGACGAGCAGGATCTGGCGGTCGCCGAGGCGCTCGACCGAACACGGGAGTCCCTACGCGTGCACCTCCGTGGCACCAAGCGGTGGCAGGGGCCCCTTCGGCGGCACCTCCGGGCTCGCGCTGCTCGCGGCTCGAACAGCATCGAGGGGTACGACGTTTCCTTGGACGACGCCCTGGCCGTGCTCGATGACGAGGAACCGCTCGACGCCGATCAGCGGACCACCGCGGAGATCCGTGGCTACCGCAACGCGATGACGTACGTGCAGGAACTCGCCGCGGACCTCGACTTCCGATTCGACGAGTCACTGATCCGAGCGCTTCACTTCATGATGCTCGGGCACGAGCTCTCGAAGACCCCCGGCCGCTATCGACGGTCATCGGTCTTCGTCGAGGACGAGGATCGGGGTCAGGTCGTCTACGAGGGGCCGTCCCACGAGTCGGTGCCTGAGCTCATGGGCCAGCTCGTGGATGAGGGAGCGGTCAGTCGCAACGGCGACGGCCATCCGGTCGTCGTGACCGCGGCGATGGTGCACCTCAACTTCGTGATGATCCATCCGTTCAGGGACGGGAACGGTCGGATGGCGCGCTGTCTCCAGACCCTCACGCTCGCCCGGAACCAGATCGTCCAACCCGAGTTCAGCAGCATCGAGGAGTGGCTCGGGCGCAACACGCCTGAGTACTACGCCGTTCTGGCCGAGGTCGGCGGCGGTGCGTGGCACCCCGAGCGCGACGCCCATCCGTGGATTCGGTTCAATCTCCGGGCGCACTACATCCAGGCAGAGACCGTCGCCATCCGCGTTCGGGAGTCCGCCGAGCTCTGGGATCAGCTGGTCACCCTCATCACTCGTCGATCGCTCCCGGATCGGTCGTTGAACGCCCTGTTCAACGCCTCGCTCGGACTCCGGGTGGTACGCACCCAGTACGAGAGGGAAGCAGGCCTCGAGCGCCACACCGCCAACCGGGATCTGAAGGAACTGGTGACCGCCGGCCTGCTGAACGCTCACGGGGAGACGAGGGGGCGCTTCTACACGGGGACCGAACCGTTGCGAGCTGTCTACGGGGTCATCCGGTCGGGCCGGGCTCGAATCGATGATCCCTACGCCATGACGGGACGGTAGGTCGGCAAGTGTGGTGACGATCCGCCCCAGCCGTCCCGTTGCTCGGCGTCCCAGGTTGGAGGTCGATGGCCGGGGCCGGTCGTCTGCGGTCCTGGTGCCGACCCGGTCAGGACACCGACGGACACCGCATCGAGTGAGCACCGGATCGGCTCGATCCGACAGCAGGGCCATAGCATCCGGTCGTAGATCAGCCGCCGGTCCCGGGGAGACGTCCGTGAAGATCATCGTCGACCGGCCGTCGTGGTCGTGGCGGGCCGGGGACACCGACCACGCCTACGCCCGCCACCAGCTGACCCGCCTGCCCCGCTACGAGCCGGACGTGACCGTCAGCGTCCTCGGCGGACCGCGGTCGCTGGCGGTGAACGCCGCCGGGGCCGCCCGCGCGGTCCGGCGGAAGTCCCCCCTCGGTGCGAGCTCCCCGGCGCCCACCTGGTCCCACCGGCGCCGGATCGGGGCCGGGGCGGACGTGGTGCTGTCCAACGACGCCTTCCCGCTGCGGTCGTCGCGGCCGGTGGTCTGGCAGAACACGATGCTCAGCCCGGAGATGCGGCTGTCGCGCGGTGACTCCTGGGCCGACATCGACCGCGAGACCCGGATCAAGCGGCCGCTGTTCGACGCCGCGGCCCGGATCGTCGTGTCGACCGCCGCGGAGCGCGAGCGCATCACCGCGGCGTTCCCGGAGGTGGCCGGCCGGATCGAGGACTGCCCCTTCCTGCTGCCCGAGCTGGAGGGTGTCGAGGCGGCGATCGACCGTCACGGGGCCCCCGGTCCCGTCCGGGTGCTGTTCGTGGGCAACCAGGCGCGCCGGAAGGGCCTGCCCGAGCTGGTCGCCGCACTCGGTGCGCTGCCGTCGGCGGTCCGGCGCGACACCCGGCTGACCGTGGTCTCGAGGTTCCTCGACGGGGCGGTCGACCTGCCCGCCGACGTGGTCGACGAGGTCGTCGAGGGGGCACCGCACGCCACGGTGCTGAGCCTGATGGGCCGCGCCCACGTGCTCGCCGACCCGGCCCGCTTCGAGAGCTACGGCTTCGTCTTCATCGAGGCCTTCGCGACGGGCGCCGTCGCGCTCGGCCCGGACTGGGAGGCCCAGCGGGAGCTGTTCGCCGGCGGCGACGCGGGCGTCCTCGCCGACCGCGACAGCCTGGTCGAGCAGCTGCACACCCTCATCACCGACCCGTCCCGGCGGCCCGCGCCCGCGGCGCCGGCCCGCCGGCACTTCGAGGAGCGGTTCGCCCCGGGCGTCGTCGCGGCCCGGC
>CAXSIB010000502.1:0-2701 GCA_964237095.1 uncultured Actinomycetales bacterium | reverse complement strand
TCAGCTCGGGCAGTTCGGCGAGGCCCTCGGCGACGTAGCGGGTCGCCAGCGCGGCGATCGTGTAGGTCTTCCCGGTGCCGGCGCTCGCCTCGAGCACGGTGGTCCCGTCGGGCAGCGGGCCGCAGACGTCGAACGCCACCTAGGACTCCGCGTCCAGCAGCGGGTCCCACAGCTCGCGCGCCAGCGCGCCGAACCGCGTCGGCTCGCCGGCCGCACCGGCGCCGGCCCCGGGCCCGGGCTCGGGCTCGGTGAGCAGCTCGCCCAACAGGACATGGACGTCCGCCCGCTCACCCCACACCAGGGCGTTCCAGGCGTCGTCGCGGTCACCGCCGAGGTCACTCGTCCACGCCTTCGTGGCGGCGTCGACCGCGCGGTCGGCGTTCTCCCCGCCGTGGCGGGCGACCGCGTAGGCGGCGCTGGTGGCCGCGGCCATCGGCAGCGGCTCGCGCAGGCCCGCGTCGCGGAGCGCGACCAGGGCGAGCAGCACCGCGCGCGGGTCGCCCGGCGCGGTCAGCGTCGAGGTCGCGGGCACCCGCATGCCGCGCCCGGTCACCGAGGCCTGCCAGGGCTGGTGATCCCCGGGCGCGGGACCCGCCGCGGCGAGGGCGAGCAGCTGCACCCAGGCCCGCAGCCGGTGCTTCGCGTTGAGCCGGCTGTAGGTGCTGCGCAGGACCGCGGCGCCGTGGACGCCGGTGACCGTGCCGGCCAGGGTCCGCCCGCCACCGAGGTCGACCCGGACGTCGACCGTGCGCGCCGGGCCGGGGCGGGGGCTGTCCGCGACGAGGTCGCCCACCTTCCGGGACACGTCGGCCAGCACCCGCTGGCCGAGCGGACCCGGCGGCAGCGTGCCGCGCCGCCACTCCGCGTCGGTGAAGCGGCCGCTCTCGACCCCGGCGAGGCGGGCGGTGAGCATCCGCTCCCCGACGTCCCACGTCGCCAGCCCGTCCAGGGAGATCGGCAGCGCGTCCTCGACGTCGTCGCCCTCGCCGGGGACGCCGACGCCGAGACGCTGGCGGAGGAACGCCTTCACCGGGTGCTCGAGGAACGCGACGAGGTCGGCGAGGTCCACGTCGCCCGGGCGGGCCGGGCCGGGCAGCGGCCCCGCCAGGAACGGCGGCGGCGGCCGGCGGGGGCCGAGGGCGCGGCGCGCGCCGGCCAGCGCGCTCGGGTCGAAGCTGAACGGGTCGCCCTCGAAGTCGCGCCGGTCGAAGGGCTGCAGGGGGTGCCGCCGGACGAGCCGGCACGAGACCGGCGCGCCGCCCGCGTCGGGGGCGCAGGTCGCGTCGAGCACGTCGAGCAGCTCCCCGACCGGCACCGCGGGCGGCCGCCGCTCGCCGGTGAGGGGGTCCGCGCCGGTGTACACGACGACGAGGTGCTCCGCCGTCGCGAGGATCGCGTCCAGCAGGAGCTGGCGGTCCTCGCTGCGGCGGTCCCGCTCGCCGACGCACGGGTCGCGCAGCAGCACGTCGTCCCCGTCGACCACCGGGACCCGCGGGAACACGCCGTCGTCAAGCCCCAGCAGCGCCACCACGCGGTGCGGCACCGACCGCATCGGCACCAGCGTGGCCACCGTGAGGCGCCCGGTGCGGAAGTTGGCCCGCGTCGGGCGCCCGCGCAGGCGGTCGGCCAGCATGGCCCGGGCGTCGGCCAGCCCGATCGGCGTCGAGGCGTCCCCGGTCGCCCGGGCCAGCTCCCACCGGGCCTGTGCGAGCTGCCAGTCGTCGCTGTCCGGGACCTCGGCGAGCAGCTCCAGCCCCGTCGCGAGCGCCGCCGCCCACTCCCGGGCGGGTTGTTCCGTCAGGCCGTCGAGGGTGTCCTCGAGGCGGTCGAGCAGCTCGGCGAACCGCCCCGCGAGGTCGACGTCGGAGCTGTCCACGTCGTCCAGCGGCAGCGCGAGACCGAGGGCGTGCAGGCCGTCCCCGCTGGCCGCGACCCCGAGCAGCAGGCGGTCGAGCCCGGTCCGCCAGGTGCCCTGCGGCAGGTCCAGCCCGGCGCGGGCGCGGTGCGCCTGGTCGAGTCCCCAGCGGGTCCCGACGGCGCCGACCCAGCCCCGCAGGCGTTCGAGGTCGTCGTCGTCGAACCCGAAGCGCCGGCGGACCGGGGGGGTCGCGGCGAGGTCGAGGACCTGGCTCGCGGTGACCCGCCCGTCGGCGAGGTCGAGCAGGCGCGCGACCACGTCGAGCAGCGGGTTGGTCCGCCGGAGCGCCCGGTCGGCCAGGCGCACCCGGAGCCCGTGCCCGGGGTGCTCGCCGTCCTCGAGCCCGAACGCGGCGGAGACCAGCGGGGCGTAGGTCTCGATGTCCGGGCACATGACGAGGACGTCGCGCGGCTCGAGGGTCGGGTCGTCCTCGAAGAAGCGCAGCAGGACCTCGCGGAGCACCTCGACCTGCCGGGCCGGGCCGTGGCAGGCGTGCACCCCGATGCTCCGGTCGCCCGCCGACCACGCGAACGTGCCGTCGGGGACGCGGTCGTCGCGGATGTCGGCCTGCAGCCGGGCCAGCAGCGTGGCGGGCACCCGGACCGGCCCCCCCGTCGCGAGGTGCTCGTCGGTGACGGCGACCCCGGCCCCGGCACCGGCTCCGACCGCACCCAGGACCGCCTGCAGCTCGCGGGCGTCGCGCCCGAGGCTGGCCAGCAGCGGGTTCCGCGGCTCGTCGCGGGTCGGGTCGTCGCGGCGCCGGATCCGGCCGGACCCGGGGCT
>CAXSIB010000501.1:0-2706 GCA_964237095.1 uncultured Actinomycetales bacterium | reverse complement strand
CGGCGACAGCTGACCCGCACCGCGCCCACCGCCGCGCGGCAGCGGCCCTGAGCCGGCGTCAGGGCCCGCTGGACACCGTGATGGTCACCGACGACCGCGCGTCCACCTGCGACGTGCCCGCGGGATCGGTCGAGACCACCGTCCCCGCGGGCAGCGGGGAGGTCACCGGATCGGCCGCCACCGTCCACTGCAGCTGGGCGGCGGTGAGCTCCGACTCCGCCGCCGCGAGCTGGGCGCCGACCACGTCGGGCACGTTCACGCTGGTGCCCGTGTACTGGCCGGGGACCCGGAAGGCGGGTGCCGGCTCGGCGGGGAAGTCGGGGTGGACCCCCTGGGCCTCCAGGATGGGCGCCATGATCTTCAGCCACACCCCGCCCGCGGCGGTGCCGCCGGTGGCGGTGCGGATCGTGGCGCCGCCGAGGGTCTCCCCGACCAGCGTGGTGGGGTTCCCGAACCGGTCGACGGTCGTCGGCATCGCGAGGACGACCGACGCGGCGAACTGCGCGTTGTAGCCGTTGAACCAGACGGCCTGGTGGCTGTCGTTCGTCCCGGTCTTGCCCGCGGTCGGGATGACGGTGCCGTCGGCCTCGACCACCTTCGCCGGGGTGGCCGTGCTGCGCCGGTCGAGGTCGCCGAGGACGTTGTGGTGCAGGGCCCAGTCGATCGCGTCGGCCACCCCGGCGGGGATCACCCGCCGGCAGCTGATCCCCGGGTCGTAGAGGGTCCGGCCGGTCGCGGTGTCGACGATCTTCGTGACCACCCGCGGCGGGCAGTAGACCCCGTGGTCCGCCAGCGTCGCGTAGACCTCCGACATCTGCAGCGGGGAGGTGACGTTCGTCCCCAGCGTGAGGGTGGGCACCTGCAGCAGCGGGGTCGCGTGCGCCCCGCCCGCCCAGCCGACAGTGGTGACGCCGAGCTTCGCGGCCAGACGGGCCACGGGGCACAGCCCGACCTGGGACTCCAGCTGGGCGAAGTAGGAGTTCACCGACTCCCAGATGCCCTGCAGCATCGTGATGGAGCCGTAGCTCTGCCCGGCCTCGTTGAGGATCGGCGCCGGCCCGCCGGCCACGTTGTCCCCGGCGCAGTTGCGGAACCGGAACTGGTCGTAGCGCAGGCCGCTGGCCGCGTCGATCCGGTGGTCGAGCCCGAGGCCCTGCTCGAGGGCGACCGCCATCGTGATCGGCTTCATCCCCGAGCCGGGCTGGAAGCCGATCGCGTTGCCGTAGGCGAAGGGGACCGCGTAGTCGTTGAGGCTCTGCCCGGCCGCGGCGTCGCTGCCGTAGTGCTTGGAGTTGGCGACCGCGAGGACGTCGCCGGTGCCCGGCCGGACGATCGCGGTGGACGCGACCGGGGTGTCGGTGGGGTCGGAGGCGGCGGCCATGCCGGCGTCGGCGCGGCGCTGCACCCCCGGGTCCAGCGCGGTCGTGATCGCGAGACCGCCCGCGTAGATCCGCGCCTGGCGCACCTCGGAGGTGGCGCCGAGGACCGCCAGCTGCGAGTCGCCGAGGAGGGTCTTCAGGACGTAGTCGCAGTACCACTTGGACACACTCGCCGCGTAGCAGCTCTGCTTCGGCACGGTCTTGTGGATGCCCAGCGGACTGGCCACCGCGGTCCGGTACGCGGCCGGGCTGATGTGCCGGAGCTGGAGCATCTTGTCCAGCACGACCTTGCGGCGGTCGATCGCCTGCACCACGTGGGTGCCCCCCGCGGTCGGGTCGTACAGGGACGGCGCCTGGACCTCCCCGGCCAGCATCGCCGCCTGGGCCAGGGTCAGCTTCGCCGCGGTGGTGTCGAAGTAGTACTCACTCGCCGCCTCGACCCCGTAGACGCTCTGCCCGAACGGCGCGATGTTCAGGTAGCCCTCGAGGATCTGGGCCTTGGTCAGCTTCTGCTCGAGCGCGATCGAGTACCGCAGCTCGGCGACCTTGCGGGCCAGGGTCTTCGCGGTCGCGGCCGCGATCTCGGCCGGCGTCGTCGCCTCGTTCTTGAGGATGTTCTTGACGTACTGCTGGGTCAGGGTCGACGCGCCCTGCGTCGTGTCACCCTCCTGGCTGTTGCTGACCAGCGCCCGGACCAGCCCTCGCGGGTCGACCGCGCCGTGGTCGTAGAAGCGTTCGTCCTCGATGTCGACCAGCGCCTGCTGCATGACCGGTGCGATCTTCGCGAGCGGCACGTCCACGCGGTCCTCGGAGAAGAACGTCGCGACCAGGCCGTGGTTGCGGTCGTACACGTAGGTGCGGCCGGCCAGGACGGGGACGGCGATGGCGCTGGGCAGGCTCGCGACCGCCCGGGTCCCCGCGCTGACCCCGTAGGCGAGGGACCCGACGATCGGGATCACCATCGCCGCGCAGAGCAGGCCGCAGAGTGTCGAGACTCCGAGGAAGGCGATCAGCTGCCCGAGCTTCCCGCCCATGCCTCGTACGGTCTGTGACAGCTTCCCACCCATGAGTGACGACACTAGGAGGTCTGTATGACCGCTGCGTGGCCGACTCGACACGGTGCGGTGAACACCGCCGCCAACCCCGGCCGCCGGCGGGGCCACCCGGCCTCTCGGCGCCCTCAGAGACCCTCCGGCACCGCTCCCGTGACCGACGCGGTGTCGTCCGACCGGGCGCCGGTGGGGTCGTCGGTCCGGGCGGCCCCGGCCAGGCCGGGCCTGAGGAACGCGAACACGCCGGCGGCGAGGGCGGCTCCGAGGAGGGGGGC
>CAXSIB010000500.1:0-2709 GCA_964237095.1 uncultured Actinomycetales bacterium | reverse complement strand
CCGACCCGGCCACCGAGCTGGTGGTCGAGGTCATCGGCGGGATCGAGCCGGCGCGGACGCTGCTGCTGGCCGCGCTCGAGAACGGCGCGTCGGTGGTGACCGCCAACAAGGCGCTGCTCGCCGAGGACGGGCCGCGGCTGTCCGCGGCCGCGGAGAAGGCCGACCGCGACCTCTACTACGAGGCCGCCGTCGGCGCGGCCATCCCGATCCTGCGGCCGCTGCGGGAGTCCCTCGCCGGGGACCGCGTCCGCCGGGTCGTCGGGATCGTCAACGGCACCACGAACTACGTCCTGGACCGGATGGACCGGTCCGGCGCCGACTTCGGCCAGGCCCTCGCCGAGGCGCAGGCGCAGGGGTTCGCCGAGGCCGACCCGACCGCCGACATCGAGGGCTTCGACGCCGCGGCGAAGACCGCGATCCTCGCCTCGCTCGCGTTCGACACCGAGGTCGCCGCCGCCGACGTGCACCGCGAGGGGATCAGCGCGGTCACCGGCGCGGACATCGCCGCCGCCGCCGCGATGGACCACGTGGTGAAGCTGCTCGCGATCTGCGAGACGACCGTCCCCGAGGGCGAGGCCGAGGCGTCCGTCGTGGCCCGCGTGCACCCGGCGATGATCCCGCGCGAGCACCCCCTCGCCGCGGTGCGCCGGGCCTACAACGCGGTCGTGCTCGACTGCGACGCCGCGGGCCGGCTGATGTTCTACGGGCCGGGGGCCGGCGGACGACCCACCGCCAGCGCCGTGCTCGGCGACCTCGTCAGCGCGGCCCGCAACCGGGTCGCCGGGGTGCGCGGGCCGGTCGAGTCGACCCACGCGCGGCTGCCGGTCGGCGCGATCGCCGACGTGTGGACCCGCTACCACGTGCGGCTGCGGGTGGCCGACCGGCCGGGGGTCCTCGCCGCGGTCGCGGAGGTGTTCGCACGGCACGGGGTGTCACTGCGCACGGTCCGCCAGCAGGGCTCCGGCGACGACGCCGAGCTCGTGGTGGTCACCCACCTCGGCCGGGAGGCCGCGCTGGCGGCGACCGTGGCGGACCTGCGAGAACTGGAGAGCGTCGCCGACGTGGCCGGCGTCATGCGCGTGGAGGGGGACTCATGACGAGCGGACAGCTGGCGTCGCCGGACCTGACGGCGGCGGACCTGACGGGGCCGGGGGAGCTGACGGCCCTGGCGGACGACCTGGCGCGCAGCGCCGCGGCGCGACCGGCGGCGGCCCGGCCGTGGCGCGGGATCATCGCGGAGTACCGCGACCGGCTGCCGGTGGACCCCGCCACGCCCGTGGTCAGCCTGGGGGAGGGCGGCACGCCGCTCGTCCGCTCGGAGTGGCTGTCCGAGGCCACCCGCTGCGACGTCTTCGTGAAGGTGGAAGGGGCCAACCCGACGGGCTCCTTCAAGGACCGCGGCATGACGATGGCGGTCTCGCGGGCGGTGCAGGCGGGGTCGAAGGCGGTCGTGTGCGCGTCGACGGGCAACACGAGCGCATCGGCCGCGGCGTACGCCGGACGGGCCGGGCTGGACTGCGTGGTCCTCATCCCCGCCGGCAAGATCGCGCGGGGCAAGCTCGCGCAGGCCGTCGTCCACGGAGCCCGCCTCGTCCAGGTGCAGGGCAACTTCGACGACTGCCTGGCGGTCGCGCGGGAGCTGCCGGAGCGGTACCCGGTGGTCCTCGTCAACTCCGCGAACGCCGACGGCTACCGGCTCGCGGGGCAGATGACCGCGGCCTGGGAGATCGTGGACGCCCTCGGCCGGGCGCCGGACCTGCACCTGCTGCCGGTCGGCAACGCCGGCAACATCACCGCCTACTGGGCCGGGTACCGCGCCTACCACGACGTGCCGCCCGCAACGGGAGCCGGCGGCCCGGCGGCCGCAGGTGGCGCCCCCGGGCTCCCGCGGATCTGGGGCTTCCAGGCCGCCGGCTCGGCGCCGATCGTCGACGGCGCGCGGGTGCTCGAGCCCGAGACGGTCGCGACCGCGATCCGGGTGGGCAACCCGGCACGCTGGGCGGAGGCGCTCACCGCGCTGTCGGAGTCCGGCGGGCGCATCGCCGCGGTCGCCGACGACGACATCCTCGCCGCGCAGGCCGGCCTCGCCCGCCGGGACGGGGTCTTCGTCGAGCCGGCGTCCGCGATCGGCGTCGCCGGGCTGCTCGCCGCGCACGCCGCCGGGCTGGTCGACCCGGGCCAGACGATCACGATCACCGTCACCGGCAACGGGCTGAAGGACACCGAGACCGCCCTGGCCGGCGCCGGCGCGTACGACGCCGCGCACGGGATGTCGGCGGACCCCCTGGCCGCGCTGCCGGTGGCCGCGGACCCGACGGCGGTCGCCCGAGTCCTCGACCTCGGGTGACCGGTCCGGTCCACGCCGCCCCCGGGACCCGGTTCCGGATACGGGTCCCGGCCACGAGTGCCAACCTGGGCTCGGGATTCGACGCCCTCGGCCTCGCCCTGTCCCGCTGGGACACCTACACCGTCGAGGCCACCGCCGGGCCCGGGGCATGCGCGGTCGCCGTCCACGGCGAGGGCGCCGACACGGTCAGCGCCGACGAGGCCAACCTCGTCGTCGCCTCGATGCGCGCGGCCGCGGCCGCCGCCGGTGGGACGCTGCCCCTGTTCTCGCTGCGGTGCGACAACGGGATCCCCCACGGGCGCGGTCTGGGCTCCTCCGCGGCCGCGATCGTCGGCGGCGTCCTCGCGGGGCGGGCGCTGGCC
>CAXSIB010000499.1:0-2718 GCA_964237095.1 uncultured Actinomycetales bacterium | reverse complement strand
CCGCCGGAGCGCCGGGGGCGGCCGGGGCCGCACCCAGCGCCGGCCGGGTGCCCGACCCGACTGCGAGGGTCGACGCCGAGGACGCGTCGCCGCCGTCGCCGTCGTGGCCGACCTCACCGCCATCGCCACCACCGTCCGGGGCCGCGCCGCCACCGGGCGCCATCGCCGCGAGGGCGCCCGCCGCCTGCCCACCCAGGCCCGACAGCCCCTCGAGGGCCCGGGTCAGCTCCGCGGGGATGATCCACATCTTGTTGGCCTCCCCGCGGGCGATCTGCGGGAGCACCTGCAGGTACTGGTAGGACAGCAGCGCCGGGTCCGGGCGGCCCTCGTGGATCGCGGCGAACACGGTCCGGATCGCCTCGGCCTCGCCCTTGGCCCGCAGCACCCGGGCCTGCTGGTCGGCCTGGGCGGTGAGGATCTGGGCCTGCCGCTCGCCCTCGGCGCGGAGCACCGAGGACTCCTTCGCGCCCTCCGCGGCGAGGATCTGGGACTGGCGCTGGCCCTCGGCGGTGAGGATCGCCGCCCGCTTGTCCCGCTCGGCGCGCATCTGCTTCTCCATCGAGTCCTGGATCGACGCCGGCGGCTCGATGGCCTTCAGCTCGACCCGGTTGACCCGGATGCCCCAGCGGCCGGTCGCCTCGTCGAGGACCCCGCGCAGCGCGTTGTTGATCTCCTCGCGGCTGGTCAGGGTCCGCTCGAGGTCCATCCGGCCGACCACGTCGCGCAGCGTCGTCACCGTCAGCTGCTCGACGCCCTGGATGTAGGAGGCGATCTCGTACGTCGCGGACTTCGGGTCGGTGACCTGGAAGTAGATGACGGTGTCGATGGAGACCATCAGGTTGTCCGCGGTGATCACCGGCTGCGGAGGGAAGGACACCACCTGCTCGCGGAGGTCGATCAGCGGCCGGACCTTGTCGACGAACGGCACGACCACCGCGAGCCCCGGGGTGAGGGTCCGGTTGAACCGCCCGAGCCGTTCGACCACCGCCGCCCGCGCCTGCGGGACGATCCGGACGGACCGCACCAGCACGAGCAGGACGACGAGGACGAGCACGACGGCGACGATGACCTCGGGATGCACAGCCTGTCTCCTGACTCAGGGACCCGCGGGGAACGGGTCGCGACCGAGCACGACGGCGGTCGCGCCCACGATCTCCACGACGTCCACCGTCTGCCCGGCCTCGATGATGGCCGACCCGTCGTAGGCGCGGGCGGACCAGACCTCCCCGGCGAGGCGGATCCGCCCGGCGGGGCCGGCGTCGACCGCGGCGAGCACCACGGCCTCCCGGCCGACGAGCGCGGCGGTGCCGGTCGGGTGGAGCTGGCCCTGGCGGACGTGGCGGACGGCGGTGGGGCGGACCACGGCGAGGCCGAACGCGGCGACGGCGGCCGCGACGACGAGCTGGACCGGGAACCCGAGCCCGAGCCCCGCCACGACCGCACCGCCCGCCGCGCCGACCGCCAGCATCAGCAGGACGAGGTCGAGGCTCGCGATCTCCAGCCCGCCGAGCACCAGGGCGACCACCAGCCACACCGCCCAGGCATTGCTCGCCAGCCAGTCACCCACGCCTCAGGGTAGGTCCGGGCAGGTCCGGGAAACCGAGGTCAGGCGGGACCGGGGACGACGGTCGCGGCGGCCGCCCGCGCCGACCACCGGCCGCCGGTCGAGTCGACGTGCAGGGCGAGGGCGAACGCCCGCGACAGGACCTCGTCGGTGAGGGTCTCCGCGACCGGCCCCGCCGCCACGACCCGTCCCGAGCGCAGCACGAGGGCGTGGGTCACCCCCGGTGGGATCTCCTCCAGGTGGTGGGTGACGAGCACGAGCGCGGGCGCCGCCGGGTCCGCCGCGAGCCGCGCGATCGTCGCGACGAGCTCCTCGCGGGCACCGAGGTCGAGGCCGGCGGCGGGCTCGTCCAGCAGCAGCAGCTCGGGGTCGGTCATCAGGGCCCGGGCGATCTGGACCCGCTTGCGCTCGCCCTCGCTGAGCGTGCCGTAGGTGCGCCGGACCAGGCGCCCGATGCCCACCTGCTGCAGGACCCGCAGCGCCCGGACCGCGTCCGCCGCCTCGTAGGCCTGCCGGGACCGCCCGTACACGGCGAAGGAGGCCGTCACGACGACGTCACCGACGGCCTCGCCCGGCGGGATCCGGTCGGCCAGCGCCGCGCTGGAGATGCCGATCCGGGGGCGGATCTCGAAGACGTCGGACCGCCCGAGACGCTCACCCAGGACGTCGACCGTGCCGACGCTCGGGTGCAGCAGCGTGGCGGCGATCGAGATGAGCGTGGTCTTGCCGGCGCCGTTCGGGCCGACCACCACCCAGCGCTCGCCGTCGCGGACGACCCAGTCGACACCGTCGAGCAGGCGCGCGCGGCCCCGGTACAGACCGACCCCGGTGAACGCGAGCACGGCGCCGGCGGACACGTCGCCAGACGCTATCCGACGGCGGGCGGCCCCCCTGCCTAAGCTCCCGGCGTGCCCACCCTGCGCTCGATACGGCTGGTCACCTGGGGCAACGCGTGGCTCGCGGGGACGGTCGGACTGGACGACCTCCTCGACGGCGTCCGCGGCGACGACGTCGCCCACACGGTCGCGCTGCCCGTCCGCGGCGCGGGACCCGACGGGCCGGAGGGTCTCGACGGACCCGGGACGACCGGCAGCCGGCGGGCGGCCGTGGTCGAGGCGCTCCCGGTCCCCCTCGCCCTCGCCGAGCTGCGCCGA
>CAXSIB010000498.1:0-2730 GCA_964237095.1 uncultured Actinomycetales bacterium | reverse complement strand
CCGGATCGCGGCCCGCGTCGGCTGGGCGGCCGGTGCCGTCGCGCTGCTGGCGCTCGGGGCCGGGCAGCTGCTGACCGCGGCCCTGACCGCCCGCGACCTCGGGACCGCCGTCGGCAGCACGTCCGGCGTGGTCGGGTCGGTCGCGCTGGCCGTGCTGCTGGTCGCCGGCGGCCTGACCTGCCTGGCGTGCGTGCCCGGGTGCGTGGCCCGGCTGCTGCACCGCCGGCTGCCCGCGCGGCGTCCCCGCCACCCGGGTGCGGTCCGGGTGCTCGAGGTGTGTGCGCGCGTGCTGGCCGGGGCCTGCCTGGTCGCGGCGGCGCTGGAGGCCCACGAGTCCGGCCACCTGCCGGCCGCCGTCAGCGTCGGCGCCGGGCCCACCCTCAGCGGGATCGTGCTGCACCCGGCGGCCCTCATCGTGGTCGGGGTCGGCGCCGCCGCGCTGAGCCGGCGGTGGTCCCGCGTCGCCGGCCGCGCCGCGATCCTCACCCCCGGCCGGGGACGACCTCCTCGCTGAGGGGCGCCGCCGCCGACGCCGGTGTCCTCAGCCGGCGAGGTCCTCGATCGGCGGGCAGGAACACATGAGGTTCCGGTCGCCGTGGGCGCCGTCGACCCGGCGGACCGGGCTCACGTAGACCGGGGCGGACGGCGACGTGGACTGCAGGATCGCCAGCGAGCGCGGGTAGGCGTGGGTCCAGTCCGCGGCGGCCGCCATCGCCAGGGTGTGCGGGGCGTTGGCCAGCGGGTTGTCCCCCGCCGGCCACTCCCCCGCACCGACGCGGTCGGCCTCGGCGCGGATCGCCAGCATGGCCTCGCAGAACCGGTCGATCTCGACCAGGTCCTCGCTCTCGGTCGGCTCGACCATCAGCGTCCCCGCGACCGGGAAGCTCATCGTCGGCGCGTGGAAGCCGTGGTCGACCAGGCGCTTCGCGACGTCGTCGACGGTGATCCCGGTGGCCTTCGTCAACGGGCGCAGGTCGAGGATGCACTCGTGGGCCACCAGCCCGTCGCGCCCGGTGTAGAGGACCGGGTAGGCGTCGCGGAGACGGGCCGCGATGTAGTTGGCCGAGAGCACCGCTCCCGCGGTGGCGGCCCGCATCCCCGCTGCGCCCATCATCGCCACGTAGGCGTGGGAGATCGCGAGGATCGACGCGCTGCCCAGCGGCGCCCCGCTGACCGGGCCGACCGGCCCCGACCGGCGGTCGGGGTCCGGGTGCAGCGGGTGCGTCGGCAGGAACGGCACCAGGTGGGCCGCGACCCCGATCGGGCCGACGCCGGGACCGCCGCCGCCGTGCGGGATGCAGAAGGTCTTGTGCAGGTTGAGGTGCGAGACGTCTCCACCGAAACGTCCGGGGCCGGCGACGCCGACGAGGGCGTTGAGGTTCGCCCCGTCGACGTAGACCTGGCCGCCCGCGTCGTGGACGAGAGCGGCGATCTCGCCGATGCCCTCCTCGTAGACCCCGTGCGTGGACGGGTAGGTGACCATGATCGCCGCGAGGTCGCCGGCGTGCTCGGCGCACAGCGCCCGCAGCGCGTCGAGGTCGACGTCACCGCGGTCGGTGCACGGGACGACCAGCACCCGTAGCCCGGCCATGACCGCCGAGGCCGCGTTCGTCCCGTGGGCACTGGCCGGGATGAGGCAGAGGGTGCGGGCGTCGTCGCCGCGGCTGCGGTGGTAGGCGCGGATCGCCAGCAGGCCCGCGAACTCGCCCTGGCTGCCGGCGTTCGGCTGCAGGCTCACCGCGGCGTACCCGGTGAGATCGGCCAGCCAGCCCTCGAGGTCCGCGGTCAGGCGGGCGTACCCGAGGGCGTCCTCGGCGGGGGCGAACGGGTGCAGCCCCGCGAAGCCCGGCAGGCTGATCGCCGTCATCTCCGTGGTGGCGTTCAGCTTCATCGTGCACGAGCCGAGCGGGATCATCCCGCGGTCGAGGGCGTAGTCCTTGTCGGACAGGCGCTTGAGGTACCGCAGCATCGAGGTCTCGCTGCGGTACCGGGAGAACGTCGGGTGCGTGAGGTACGCCGACCGCCGGCGCAGGGCGTCCGGGATCGACGCCGGCACGTCGGTCGCCGGCGCCGTCGGTGAGTCGGCCGCACTGTCCTGGTCAGCCCGCCCCAGTCCGGCCGCGACCGCGCGGAGCACCCGGGTCACCGTGGTCAGGTCGGTGGTCTCGTCGGCGCTGAACGCCAGGGTGGCCGCGTCGACCCGACGGGGGGTGACGTCGGCCGCCCGGAGCGCGTCCCACACGGCGTCGCCGCGGTCACCGAGTCTGACGGTGACGGTGTCGAAGCGGGGACCGGGCCGGACGTCTGCCCCGAGCTCGCCCAGCCCCGCCGCCATGATCTCGGCGAGGCGGTGGACGCGGGCCGCGATCCGCGCGAGCCCGTCGGGGCCGTGCCACACCGCGTACATCGCGGCCAGCACCGCCGGCAGGACCTGCGCGGTGCAGATGTTCGACGTGGCCTTGTCCCGGCGGATGTGCTGCTCGCGGGTCTGCAGCGCGAGGCGGTAGGCGGGGTGCCCGTCGGCGTCCACGCTGACCCCGACCAGACGGCCGGGCAGCGAGCGCTCGAGCCCGGCGCGCACGGCCATGAAGCCGGCGTGCGGGCCGCCGTAGCCCAGCGGGACCCCGAAGCGCTGGCTGGTGCCGACGACGACGTCGGCGCCCCACTCCCCCGGCGGCACCAGCACCGTCAGCGCGAGCAGGTCCGCGGCCACGGCGACGCCCGCGCCGG
>CAXSIB010000497.1:0-2735 GCA_964237095.1 uncultured Actinomycetales bacterium | reverse complement strand
CCTCCAGCGCGGCGAGCATGGCCGCGCGGACCCCGTGGTCCTCCATCGTCCGGATCGCCGAGATCGTCGTCCCGGCCGGTGAGGTCACCGCCTCGCGGAGGGTCACCGGGTGCTCCCCGGAGTCCCGCAGCAGGACCGCCGAGCCGACCGCGGTCTGCACGATCAGGTCGTGGGCCACCTGGCGGGGCAGCCCGAGCAGGATCCCCGCGTCGGTCATCGCCTCGACCAGGTAGAAGAAGTAGGCCGGCCCGCTCCCGGACAGCGCGGTGACCGCGTCCTGCTGGGACTCCGGCACCCGGATGCTGCGCCCGAGGGGGACGAGGAGGTCCTCGACGAGCGCGACGTGCGCCGCGGTGGCGTGCGGGCCGGGCGACACCGCCGACATGCCCTCCCCGATCCGCGCCGGGGTGTTCGTCATGAACCGGACGACGGGCGTGCCGGCCGGGAGGCGGGCCTCGTAGAACGAGGTCGCCAGGCCGGCGGCGGCGGAGACGACCAGGGTCCCGGCCCGCAGCCGGGGCGCGATCTCCGCGACGAGGGCGGCCGCGTCCTGCGGCTTGACCGCGACCACGGCCACGTCCGCGCCGCCGGCGAGGTCCGCCGAGGTGCCGGTGGCGATCCCGTACAGGTCCGCCAGCTCGGCGGCCCGCTCGGGGCGCCGGCTGCTCGCGGTGAGCCGGTCCGCGGGCCAGCCGGACCGCAGCAGGGCGGCCACGAGGATCTCCCCGAGCTTGCCCGCGCCCAGCACGGCGACCCGGGGGCGGTCGGTCGGCGGTCCGGTGGGCGGCCGGCCGTCCGGCGCGGCGCCGGCGGCGTCAGCCACGGGTGGCGAGCGCGCGCAGGAAGAAGGCGACGTTCGCGGGCCGCTCGGCCAGGCGCCGCATGAAGTAGCCCCACCACTGGGTGCCGTAGGGCAGGTAGACGCGGACCGTGCGGCCCTCGGCCGCGAGGCGGTGCTGCTCGTCCGGGCGGCAGCCGTAGAGCATCTGGTACTCCCAGTCCGCCGGGACGCGACCGTTGCGGACGGCCAGGGCGTCCGCGATCGCGATCATCCGCGGGTCGTGGGTCGCGACCAGCGGCCGGCCCTCCCCCGCCATCAGGATCCCGAGGCAGCGGACGTAGGAGCGGTCGACGTCGACGCGGCTGGTGAACGCCTGGTCCGCGGGCTCGTCGTAGGCGCCCTTGCACAGGCGCACCCGCGAGCCGGGGCCGGCGAACGCCCGGCAGTCGTCCTCGGTGCGCCGGAGGTACGCCTGCAGGACCGCGCCGGTGTCCGGGAAGTCCCGGCGCAGCTCGAGGACGGTCTCGAGTGTCGCGTCGGTGACCGTGTGGTCCTCCATGTCGACCGTCATGGTCGTGCCGGCGTCGCGGGCGGCCGCCGCGACCGTCCGCGCGTTGTCCAGGGCGCGCTCGCGGCCGTCGGGCAGGGACAGCCCGAGGGCGGTGAGCTTGACCGAGACCTCGGCGCCCTCGGCGAGGCCCTCCCCGGCCAGGGCGCCGAGCAGCGACCGGTAGGACGCGACGGTGGCGGCGGCGTCGGCCGCGTCGAGGGTGTCCTCCCCGAGGTGGTCCAGGGAGACCGCGAGGCCGTCCTCGCGCAGCGCGAGCACCGCGCCCACCGCGGCGGGCAGGTCGTCCCCGGGGACGAAGCGGCGGACGACGGAGCGGGTGAGGGGGACGCGTTCCGCGGTCACCCGCAGCGAGCCACTCCCGGCAGCGGCCAGCACCGCGCGTCTCAGCACACGGCATCGAACCACCCGGACCCGGCCGCCAGCCACGCGACGGTCGCCCGCCACGGATGACGACCCGTCCCCCGATGAATTACGAACCACCCGCTTCACTGAAGTCCGGGCCGGCCGCTACAGTGCTCGACGAAGGTAAGGCGATCCTCACCAGCGCGACGCGCGACGCAGCCCCGCTCGACCTCGCAGCTCCCGACCGACCCGGAGGACCGCTCGTGCTCCCCACGTTCGTCATCGGCCTGCGCGAGGGCCTCGAGGCCTCGCTGATCGTCGGGATCGTCGCCGCGTTCCTCGGCCAGCGCGGGGACCGGCGGGCCCTGCGGGCGATGTGGACCGGGGTCGTGCTCGCCGTCGTGCTCTGCGCCGGCGTGGGGGTCGCGCTGAAGGTCGCCGAGCAGCAGCTTCGTCCCCAGGCGCAGGAGGGCCTGGAGACGGTGGTCGCGGTCATCGCGATCGTGATGGTCACCTCGATGATCATCTGGATGCGCGGCAACGCCCGGACCCTCAAGCGCGACCTGGAGTCGTCCGCGGCGTCCGCGCTCGCCCGCGGCTCCGCCGCCGGACTGGTGGCCATGGCGTTCCTCGCCGTGCTGCGGGAGGGCTTCGAGACCGCCGTCTTCCTGCTCGCGGTGCTGCAGAACGGCGACGACGCCCGCCTGGGCGGCATCGGGGCGTTCCTCGGCATCGCGGTCGCGGTCGTCATCGGCTGGGGCATCTACAAGGGCGGCGTCCGCCTCGACCTGGCGAAGTTCTTCCGCCTCACCGGGGTCGTGCTCGTCGTCGTCGCCGCCGGGCTGGTCGTGTCCGCGCTCGGCACCGCGAACGAGGCGGGCTGGCTCGGCGCCGGCCAGCGCCCGCTGCTGGACCTCACCTGGCTGGTCCGCCCCGGCACCCCCGTGTTCGCGCTGTTCAACGGGGTCCTCGGCATCCCGGCCCGGCCGGTGGTCGTCCAGGTGATCGCCTGGCTGGTCTACCTCGTGCCGATGCTCACGT
>CAXSIB010000496.1:0-2742 GCA_964237095.1 uncultured Actinomycetales bacterium | reverse complement strand
CGCGCGCATCACCGCCGTCTGCAACCAGAAGGGTGGCGTCGGCAAGACCACGACGACCATCAACGTCGGCGCCGCACTGGCCGAGATGGGCTGGCGGGTGCTGCTCGTCGACTTCGACCCGCAGGGCTCGCTGTCGGTGGGGCTGGGGCTCAACCCGCACGAGATGGAGCGCACGGTCTACGACCTGCTCACCGAGCGGCGCGCGGACCCGATGAGCATCGTGGTGCCCACCAAGGTGCCGAACCTGGACCTGCTGCCGTCGAACATCGACCTGTCCGCGGCGGAGCTGCAGCTGGTCGGCGAGGTCGCCCGGGAGTTCACCCTCCAGCGGGCGCTGCGCCCGCTGCGCGACCGCTACGACGTGGTCCTCGTCGACTGCCAGCCGTCCCTCGGGCTGCTCACCGTCAACGCGCTCACCGCGGCCCACGGGGTGCTGATCCCGCTGGAGTGCGAGTTCTTCGCCCTGCGCGGGGTCGCGCTGCTCACCGACACGATCTCCAAGGTCCGCGAGCGGCTGAACCCCGACCTCGTCATCGACGGGGTCCTCGGGACGATGTACGACAGCCGCACCGTGCACGGCCGGGAGGTCCTCGCCCGCGTCGTCGGGGCGTTCCCGGAGACGGTGTTCCACACGGTCATCAGCCGGACCATCCGCTTCCCCGAGACGACGGTCGCGGGGGAGCCGATCACCAGCTACGCGCCGACCTCGTCCGGGGCGTTCATGTACCGGCAGGTCGCGCGGGAGTTCGCCGCCCGCGCGCTGCCCACGTCGGTGCCGCCGACGACCCCGGTCCCGCTGCCCGCGCGGTGACCGCGGCCGCGCCGACGGCCCCCGTCGCCGGACCGCGGGCACCGGCCGCCCGACCCGGCGGGGGGCGCCCGGCGGCGCCGGTGTTCCGGGTCCGCCTCGACGACTTCGACGGGCCCTTCGACCTGCTGCTCGGCCTGATCGCCAGCCACTCCCTCGACGTCACCCGCCTCGCCCTGGCCCGGGTCACCGACGACTTCCTGGCCCACCTGCGCGAGCTGTCCGCCGCCGGCACCTTCGACCTCGACCAGGCCTCGGAGTTCGTCGTCGTCGCGGCGACCCTGCTCGACCTCAAGGCCGCGCGGCTGCTGCCGGCCGGCGAGGTCGACGACCCGGCCGACGTCGCCGCGCTGGAGGCCCACGACCTGCTGTTCGTCCGCCTGCTGCAGTACCGCGCGTACAAGGCGGTCGCCGCCGTCCTCGAGGCGCGCTTCGCGAGGACCGCGCTGCGCCACCCGGCGGCCGTCGGACCGCCCGAGGACCTCACGGTGCCGGTGCCCGAGGTGCTGCTGGGGATGAGCCCCGAGCGGTTCGCCCTGATCGCCGCGCGGGTGGCCGCGCCGCGCCCGGAGCCGGTGCTCGCCCTCGGCCACCTGCACGCCCCGCCGGTGAGCGTGGCCGCGCAGGTGCTGCTGCTGCGGGAGCGGCTCGCCGAGGTCGGGGGCGCGACGTTCGACGAGCTGACCGCCGACGCCCCGACACTGGCGACCGTGATCGCCCGCTTCCTGGCCCTGCTCGACCTGTTCCGCGACGGCTGCGTCGCCTTCGACCAGGAGACGCCGCTGGCCGCCCTCACGGTGACCTGGCTGCCCGACGGCGTCCGTCCGTGACCACCGCGGTCGGGACGCCCGGTCCCGGTCCGGGGCTCGGCGACCTGTCCGACCTGTCCGCCGTCGCCCCGGACCGGCTGCCGGCGGCGCTCGAGGCGGTCCTGATCGCCAGCGACGTCCCCGTGCCCGCGGCCGTCCTCGCCGACCTCCTGCAGGTCGAGCTCGACGTGGTCCTGGCCGCGCTGCACGACCTCGCGGCGGCCTACGACGACCACGGCCACGGCTTCGGTCTGCACCCCGTCGCGGGCGGCTGGCGGCTGGAGAGCCGGGCGGAGTTCGCCGCGCTCCTCGCGCGGCACCTCGCCGAGAGCCAGCAGGTCCGCCTGACGAAGGCGGCGGTGGAGGCCCTCACCGTCGTCGCCTACCAGCAGCCGGTCACCCGGGCCCTGGTCAGCGCCGTGCGCGGGGTCGCCAGCGACGGCGTCCTGCGCACGCTGACCAGCCACGGCCTGGTCGAGGAGTGTGGGACCGACGAGGCCGGCGCCCTGCGCTACCGGACGACATCGGCATTCCTGGAGAGACTGGGGGTGGACAGCCTGGGCGACCTGCCCCCGCTGGCCCCGCACCTGCCCGACCTGCCCGGCCCGGACGACCCGCCTGACGGGTCCGACGCCGCGGCCGGGTCGGCGGCACCTGACGACGACATGCTGGAGACCCTGTGACCGTCCGACCTCCGACGACCGACGACGACCGCGCCCACGACGGCGGCGCCCACGACGACGGCGAGGCCCTCGACGACCAGGACCGCGAGCTCGCCGCCCAGCCGCCGGAGGACCGCGACCCGAAGGGCACCGACGAGCCGTCGGAGCCCGTGCGGCTGCACAAGCTGCTCGCGCAGGCCGGGGTCGCGAGCCGCCGGGCCAGTGAGGAGCTCATCACCGAGGGCCGCGTCGAGGTCGACGGGGTCGTCATCCGCGAGCTCGGGGTCAAGGTGGACCCGCAGACCGCGGTCGTCCGCGTCGACGGCACCCGCATCCCCGTGGGCGACCGCGACCGCCGCCACGTCTACGTGATGGTCCACAAGCCCCGCGGGGTCATCAGCACCATGTGGGACGACGAGGGCCGCCCCGAGGATGCGCGGGGGAATGCTGCCGCGCTGCCACA
>CAXSIB010000495.1:0-2757 GCA_964237095.1 uncultured Actinomycetales bacterium | reverse complement strand
CTCCCGGGCAACGGCGCCGCCCTGCGCCGGGTCGTCGCCGACCTCTGTGCGGACCTCGACGACGTGCCCGCGTTCACGGGTCTGGGCGACTGGGTGGCGGGCGCGGTCACGTTCCCCTCGACGATGGTCGACCGGATCACCCCGGCGACGGTGCCCGCCGACCTCGCCGCGGCGCAGGCGCTGACCGGGTACGCCGACGCCGCCCCGGTGGTCACCGAGCCGTTCAGCGAGTGGGTGCTGGCCGGGGACTTCCCCGCGGGCCGCCCGACCTGGGAGGACGCCGGCGCCCGGTTCGTCGCCGACGTGTCCCCGTTCGAGGACCGGAAGCTGTGGCTGCTGAACGGCGCCCACTCCCTGCTCGCCTACGAGGGTCCGCCGCTCGGGCACGCGACGGTCGCGGACGCCGTGGCGGACCCGCTCCTGCGCCGCGCCCTGGACGACCTCTGGGACACCGCGACGCCGTACCTGCGACTGCCGGCGACCGAGGTCGCGGAGTACCGCCAGGCCCTGTTGGGACGCTGGGCCAATCCGCGCATCGCCCACCGCCTCGCCCAGATCGGCGCCTCGGGGTCGGACAAGCTCGCCGTGCGGGTGGTGCCCCTGCTGCGACGGCACCTGGCCGACGGCCACGGCGCCCCGGACCCGCTGACCCGCGTCCTCGGTGCCTGGCTCGCGCACCTGCGCGGGGTCGGTGAGCCCGTCGACGATCCGCGGGCCGACGTCCTCGTCACCGCGGCGCAGGGGCCGGTGCCCGCGGCCGCGCAGCGGGTCGTCGGAGTCCTCGCACCCGACCTCGCCGACCACGCCGACGTCGTACGGGCGGTCGGGCAGGCGTGCATCGACACCGCGGCCTCGGCAGTCTGATCGTCAGTCCGGGCGGTCTGATCGTCAGTCCAGTCGGAAGACCCGCCGGGCGGTGGGACCGGCGAGGTCGGTGATCACCTCCGCGGCCTCGTCCTCGCCGAGGCGGTGCTCGGCGACCAGGCGCGCGAGATGGCCCGCGTCGACGCGGCGGGACATGTCGTGGCGGGCGGGGATCGAGCAGAACGCGCGGGTGTCGTCGATGAAGCCGGACACCTTGGTGAAGCCGATCGTGTCGGTGACCGCGGCCCGGTACCGGCCGATCGCGTCCGGGGTGTCGAGGAACCACCACGGCGCGCCCGCGAACACCGACGGGTAGAAGCCGGCCAGCGGCGCGATCTCGCGGGAGAACACGCTCTCGTCAACGGTGAACAGCACGAGCCGGAACCGCGGCGACGTCCCCACCCGCTCCAGCAGCGGGCGCAGGGCCCGGGTGAGCTCGATCGTCACCGGGATGTCGGCGCCGATGTCGGCGCCGAACCGGGCCGCGGTCGGGCCGTGGTGGTCACGCAGGACCCCGGGGTGCAGCGCCATCACCAGGCCGTCGTCGGCGGCCGCGAGTCCCTGCCGGTACAGCATGTCCCGCCGGTAGGCGGCGGCGTCGGCCGCGCCGAGCGGGCCGGTCAGCGCGGCCGCGTGCAGGCCCTCGGCCTGCGCGTCCGACAGCGGCTCGGTGCCCGCGTCGAGGACCCCGGTGTCGGTGGCGGTCGCACCGTGCTCGGCGAAGAACGCCCGCCGGCGGCGCAGCGCCTCCAGGAGCCCCGCGTGGGTGGCGGTGTCGACGTCCGCTACGACAGCGAGCGCCGCGACCCGGTCGCGCCAGGTCGACTCGCCCGGGTCGAGGTAGCGGTCGGCGCGGAACGTCGGCACGACCCTCCCGGGCAGGCCGACGGCGGCCAGGGCGTCGTGCGCGGCGAGGTCGGAGGCCGGGTCGTCGGTCGTCGCGAGCACGTCGATCCCGAAGCGGGCGAACAGCGCGCGCGGGCGGAACGCGGGCTGCGCGAGCTGCTCGCTGATCCGGTCGTAGAGGGCGTCGGCGGTCGCGGCGGACGGGCGGACGTCGACGCCGAACAGGTCGGCGAGCTCGGTCTCCAGCCAGTACCGCGACGGGGTGGCCCGGAAGTCCGCCCAGTGCCCACAGAGGATTCGCCAGATGTTCCGCGGGTCCGGGGCGGGTGGCCCGCCGGCCGCGACGCCGGCGGCGCCCGGGCCGGCCGCCTCGGCGCGGGGCCGCACCCCGAGCTCGGCCAGGTCGACACCGCGCGCGTGCAGCAGCCGGGTCACGTAGTGGTCGGGGGTGACCAGCAGGGCCGCGGGATCGGTGAAGGGCTCGTCGTCGAGCAGGAGCCGCGGGTCGACGTGTCCGTGGGGCGACACGATCCGCGCGCCGGCCACCCGGTCGTACAGTCCGCGGGCGAGGCGGCGGACGCCGGGATCGGCGGGCAGCAGTCGGTCCGGGTGCAGCGCGAGTGCGGGGGTGTCGGTCACGTTCTGCCTCTCGAGCGGGTGGGACTGGTCGGGGCCGGGCCGGTCGGAGCGGGACCGGTCGAGGCGCGGACGTGCAGGCTCGAGGGCAGCGGCGTCCGCCCGGCCGACGCCGGCTGGTCCCCGACGCCCAGCAGGTGCAGGAGGAGGGCGGTGGCCAGCCGGCCGGCCTGCTCGATCGGGGCCCCGATGGTGGTGAGCGGCGGGTGGCAGAAGTCCGCCCCGAAGATGTCGTCGCACCCGACCACGCTGACCCGGCCGGGGACGTCGACGCCGCGTTCGGCGAGACGGGCCAGGATGCCCAGTGCCTGCAGGTCGTCGAAGGCCAGCACCGCGGTGGCCCCGAGGTCGGCGACCGCGTCGGCGGCCGCCGCGCCGCCGGCCCGGGTCGGCGGGTACGGCCCGATCCGC
>CAXSIB010000494.1:0-2774 GCA_964237095.1 uncultured Actinomycetales bacterium | reverse complement strand
CGGCTGACCCCGGGACCAACGTCCCGGCCAGGTCGGGACCCTCGGCCGCCGGCGCCGGGACCACGGCCGCTCGTCCGGGCCCGGGCCGCCACGCCACCCTCGGGCCATGAGCACCGAGACCCTCGCGCGCTGGCAGTTCGCCACCACCACGGTCCTGCACTTCGTGGTCGTGCCCCTCTCGATCGGCCTGTGCGTGCTGGTCGCCGTCCTGCAGACCATCGCCTGGCGGACGGAGAACCCGGCGTGGGAACGGGCCGCCCGCCTCTACGGGCGGCTGCTGCTGGTGACCTTCACCCTCGGGGTGGTCACGGGGATCGTCCAGGAGTTCCAGTTCGGGATGAACTGGTCGTCCTACTCCCGTTTCGTCGGCGACATCTTCGGTGCCCCGCTGGCGATGGAGGCGCTGATCGCCTTCTTCCTCGAGTCGACGTTCCTGGCCCTGTGGGCGTTCGGCCGCGAGCTGCTCCGCCCGGGCGTCCGGGTCGCCGCGATCTGGCTGGCCGCGGTCGGCACGGTCGCCAGCGCCTACTTCATCCTGGCCGCGAACTCCTGGATGCAGCACCCCGTCGGGTGGCACTACGACCCGGTGACCAACCGGGCCGAGCTGACGTCCATCGTCGCGGTGCTCACGAACTCCACGCAGCTGGTCACCTTCCCCCACGTCATCCTGGGCACCGGCGTCACGGTGGGCGCGATCGTGCTGGGCGTCAGCGCCTGGCACCTGCGCCGCGCCCCGCGGACGGACGGCGTGACGGACCCGGTGCACGGACGCCTCGCGGTGGCCGGTGCCGCCGTGGTGCTGCTGTCGGCGCTGGCGACGTCGGGCGTCGGGCACCTGCAGGGCGAGGTCATGACGACGCAGCAGCCGATGAAGATGGCGGCCGCCGAGGCACTGTGGACCACCACGAGCCACGCACCGTTCTCCCTGTTCGCGGTCGGGGACCCCGCGAACAACCGGAACATCGTCGACATCACGATCCCGGACGGCCTGTCCCTGCTGGCGACCGGCCGCCCCGGCGGGACCGTCCAGGGCATCACCGACGTGCAGGCGGCGGAGTCCGCGGCCTTCGGCGCCGGGAGCTACACCCCCACGGTGTGGGTCGAGTACTGGACGTTCCGGCTGATGATCGGCTTCGGGGTCCTCGCGATGGGACTGGCCGCGCTGGTGCTGGTGCAGGCCCGGCGCGGGCGGCTGCGGCGGAGCCCGCTGCTGCTGCGGGCCGCCACCTGGGGGGTGGTCCTGCCGATCCTGGCCAACAGCTCCGGGTGGATCTTCACCGAGGTCGGCCGCCAGCCCTGGCTGGTCTACGGGGTCCTGAAGACGGCATCCGGGGTCAGCGCCGGGGTCGGGAGGGCCGCGGTCGGCGGGACGCTGGTCGGCTCGGCCCTGCTCTACGGCGTCGCGTTCGTCCTGGCCGGGCGGTTCTTCGTCCGGATCGCCCGCATCGGCACCGACGTCGACACCCCGTCGGCGGACCCCGACGGCGGCACGGGGCTCCCGCGGCCCGACGCCGACCCGGCCGTCCCCGCCCTCGTCGACTGAGCCGCCCGCCGGACCGACGTCCCGACCCCCACCCACCGGCCGCCCCCGATCCCAGCCCCCGCACCGCACCGCACCGCACCGCCGAGGAGACGTCCGTGGTCCTGTTCTGGTTCCTCACCATCGCCGTCCTCTGGGCGGGCTACCTCGTGCTGGAGGGGTTCGACTTCGGCGTCGGGATGGTCGCCCCGCTGCTCACCCGCGACGACGCCGACCGCGCCCGGCTGCTCTCGACGATCGGGCCGCTGTGGGACGGCAACGAGGTCTGGCTGATCACCGCCGGCGGCGCGACGTTCGCGGCGTTCCCGCAGTGGTACGCGACGCTGTTCAGCGGGTTC
The DNA here is from genome assembly GCA_964237095.1 of uncultured Actinomycetales bacterium. Classification (GTDB taxonomy): domain Bacteria; phylum Actinomycetota; class Actinomycetes; order CAXTBU01; family CAXTBU01; genus CAXSIB01. Next base: position 896 of record CAXSIB010000494.1, on the reverse strand, counting down.
TACGTGCCGTTCGCCCTGCTGCTGCTGGGCCTCATCGTCCGGGCGCTGGGACTGGAGTACCGCCACCACCTGGCGACGGCGCGCCGCCGCCGGCGGGTGGACGCCGGGGTCGCGCTCGGCAGCCTGGCCGCCGCGTTCCTGCTCGGGGTGACCGTGTCGGACTGGGTCCGCGGGCTCCGCCTGGCCGGGACGGCGACCGACCTCACCGGGGTCCGGGTCGTCGATCCCCTGTGGCAGCTGCTGTCCCCGTACGCGCTGCTCGGCGGGCTCACCACCGTCGCGCTGTTCTCCTTCCACGGACTGCTGTTCCTGCGGCTGCGCACCGACGGGCACCTGCGGGGGCTGGCCGTCACCGGCTCCCGGGTCGCCGGGCCGGTCGCGCTGGTCCTCGCCGCCGCCTGGCTCGTGACCACCCTGGTCCTGCGCGGCTCGCCGCTCGCCGCGGTGCTCGCCGTCGCCGCCGCAGTCGGGCTGGTCGCAGCCGTCCTGCTGGCCCGCAGTGCCCGCGAGGCGTGGGCGTTCGCGGCGTCGGCGGTCACGACCGCGCTGGTGCCGATGGTCGTGTTCGCCTGCCTGTGGCCGGATGTCCTGCCCGGGCGGGGGACCGCGGGGCTGACCGCGGCCGCGGCGGCGTCCTCCCCGCACACGCTGCACATCATGACCGGGGTGGCGCTGGCGACCACCCCGATCGTGCTCCTCTACCAGGGCTGGACGTACTGGGTGTTCCGGGCGCGATTGTCGGGGCGGCCGCTGCCCGTGCTCCATGCCTGAGGCGGGTGTGGTGACTGATCCGGGAGCCGTGCCGGCCGGTGGCCGCCGGCGCCGGTCCGGCGGCCCGGCGGCGCTGCTGGCCCGCCTCGCCGAGGTGTCCGGCGGGATCCGTCGCCACGTCGCGC
>CAXSIB010000493.1:0-2777 GCA_964237095.1 uncultured Actinomycetales bacterium | reverse complement strand
CCGGGGTCTGGTCCGCGGTCGACACCCGGGCGTACCCGAGCCGGTACGCGGTCCCTGAGCCACCGGCCGCCGCCGCGGTGATCGTCGGAGCGGTGGTCGACGGGATGGCCGCGGTGACGTCGGCGAGCCGGGGCCGGGGCGCCCCCGCCCGCGAGCCGGTCTGCCGGGTGTCTGCCACAGGTCGGACTGTAAGGAAACTCGTCGACGCCGTCGAGACCCGACACCCGGTTCCGACGGGGGTTTCCGACACCGTCTGCTCGGCGTGTCGCTGTAAGGCCCGCAGGTGGCGGAAACCGATCGTTCCCGCCGGCCCAGAGATGCACCGCGAGCACCGTCACCGTCGGTGAGCGGCAGCCCTTATCCGCCACCGGTCGGCGTTCTCGACGGCGCAGCAAGCCGTGTCCAAGTGGAACGGGCCGCCCTGCCGCCGGCGTCTCATGGTGGTGCGCGTCACCGCTGGGACAGCCATTCGGGGGTCCTGTGCGCCGTCCTAGCGGCCGGCTGCACCGGGGCCCTCACCGCCCACCACTTCGCCGTCGGCGCACCGGTCTCCGCGGTCGCGCCGACCCGGGCACCGGTCGCCGTCGTAGCCGGGGACTGCGTTCTCCAGGGCGGGACCGCGAACACGGCCAGCTCCGAGCAGGGCCTAGTGACCGTCGACCGGTCCCCCTCGGGTGTGGTGATTCTCTGGGTGCCCGCTCTCAACCAGCGGCCCTGCCTGGCCGAGCTCGTTCACGCCGGCCCTGGGGTCGCCCGCAGGCTGGCCGCCGCGATCGACACCGCCCCCGCGACCCCGCGCGGGACAACTGCCTGCACGGCCGCCGACAACACCGGCGCGGAGACCTACCTCCTATACCCCAGTAAGCCCTCGGAACGGGCGGACGTGAGTCTCAGCGGCTGCGAAGGCATCGACGGGCCGATACGAGACCAACGACAGCTGTCCCACGACCTGGTTACGTCACTACTCCCCCTCGCACCCGGACCGTGGCGGATCCGACTACCCAACACCTGACCGGCGAGCATGCCACCGCCTTTGTGTCCGCCAACTCGTTCTCAACAATGAGCCGGTCGAGTTTGGTCTAGCAACCTCCCCGCTCCCGCGCGGATCAACACCGGAGCCTAAGCCCGACCCTTCGGACGCGTGGGACCACGCGATTAAGGCCGTCGAGGCAGTCCTGATCCCACTGGTCTGTCCAAAGAAGGATAAGCCCAACCTAGGGAGTGTGGCCGGCCAACTCAAGTCAGCACCGCACGCCTGGACGTTGACATTAGATAATTCCACAAGTATTGGAGGGGTGCTTACCCTCGAAGCTATGTTACGGCTGATGTGACCTAATCCGGACCGCCACGGATCCGACAACACGCGGGTACCCACCCAGCAAGAGGCGGAGGCGGTCGTACAGTTGGCGGTGACCGTTGTGCAGTGGGCCCGTGGTGGACTATTGGCTAGAGCATTGACATCTACTTAGTTGTATAGCGAATCGATTACTGAGAAGTTTAAGATCGGTTCGACATTCACTTAGGGGACGTCGCTGATTGGTAAATATCGTTTACTAACCCCTAACGACCACCTGTTCCTGTCATTGTCACTAAATATCCAGCAGGCTTGAACAATCGATCCGACAGGGAAGATCGTTTAGTCGCTTGTAGGTCTGTCAGTATGCGCCACTCCCTGACTGATCACCGGCTAGCGAGGCGCTGCTGCTGGGCGGTGAGCCAGCGCAGGTCGTAGCCGGTGCGGTCGGCGACCCGGTCGACCGGGTAGCCCTGCTCGAGCAGGGCCACGGCCTGCTCGGGAGTCCAGTCCCCGCGCGGCGCCGCGGTCTGGATGACCTCGACGGGGCTGAACCTCTGGTGCTGCCGGGTCGCCACGCGTTCACGGTAGAACCCCGGTACCGGCCGGGGGCGGTCACACCGGACGGTCAGGTGGTGCCGGGGTCGCGGCGGCCGCGGCGGCGCCCGCCCCAGATGCCGACGAGTCCGCGGACCCGGCGGGCGTAGGCGGCGCAGTCGGCGAGGACCGGGCAGCCGGCGCAGACCGCGAGGGCGTCGGGGTCGGACCAGGTCGGGGCCTCGGTGGTGAAGGTCTCCCGGACGTCGGAGTCGAGGCCGGGGTCGGCGCAGGCGGCGTCGGCCCGCCACGGCCCGGGCGCGGGGGCGCGGTCGACCCGGTCGAGGACCGGCACCAGGGAGTGACTCACGAGACGGAGGGTGCCGGGCGCCACTGACAGAACCGCTGCGGCTTCCCCGGCCAGCGCCGGCCGCCGGCCGCTCGTGGGGGGCACTGTCGGTGGCGGTTCCTACCCTCGGGTCTCGTGCGTCTGCGTCTGCTACCCGCGGTGCTGCTGGTCACGGCCGCTGGGTGCGGTGTGGCCGCGGGGCCCGCGGTGACCTCGACGCCGGCGGCGGTGGCCTCGTCGGCGGCGACCCGGGCCGCGGCCGGACCGGGGCGGTCGGGGGTGCTGCCGGTGAGCTCGGCGAGCAGCCGGCGGGTACAGGCGCAGCCGGCGCCCGGTTCGTGCCGGGCCCGCGGGGGTGGGGAACTGTCCCTGCCGGACCCGGGCTGCACCCCGGGGGCGAGCAACCCGGCGGTGACCCAGGCCACGATCGATTCGACGATCTGCGTGGCCGGGTACTCGGCGTCGATCCGGCCGGCGGTGCCGGTCACCGACCGGGAGAAACGCGGGTCGATGGCCGCCTACGGCGACCCCGACTCCCCGGAGCTGTTCGAGTACGACCACCTGGTGTCCCTCGAACTCGGCGGCGCGGCGAACGAC
>CAXSIB010000492.1:0-2782 GCA_964237095.1 uncultured Actinomycetales bacterium | reverse complement strand
CGATGCTCCCAGCCCGCCGCCCCGGCTCGACGCCCCCGGCCGCCCCGGCCACTCCGCCCCCGGCCGCCCGGCCCCGGCCGCTCGCGCTCCGACCGCTCCGACCGCCCCGATCGCCCTGACCACTCCGTCCCGACCGCTCGGCCGCCTCGACCGCTCCGCGCCGACAGGGCGCGCCGACGACCGGTCCCGTCCGCGGCGACAGGTCGGGCAGACTGGGCCCCGGCCGCGCAGGTCGGGTGGCCGGCCCCGCGCAGGCTCCAGCTCAGCTCCGGGAGGAACCGCAGTGACCTATGTGATCGCCCAGCCCTGTGTCGACGTCAAGGACCGCGGGTGCATCGAGGAGTGCCCGGTCGACTGCATCTACGAGGGCACCCGGATGCTCTACATCCAGCCCGACGAGTGCGTCGACTGCGGGGCCTGCGAGCCGGTCTGCCCGGTCGAGGCCATCTACTACGAGGACGACGTCCCGGAGCAGTGGACCTCGTTCACCGGCGCGAACAGCGCGTTCTTCGCGACGATCGGCTCCCCGGGCGGTGCCGCCAAGGTCGGCGTCGTCGCCGCGGACGCCCCGCTCGTCGCCGCCCTGCCGCCGCAGGGCGAGGCGTCCTGACCCGGTCGGCGACCGGCTCCCGGTGACCACCTCGACCGTCCCCGCGAGCACGGTCGGCCGCCCCGCCGTACCCCCGGTTCCTGCGGTGTCCGCAGCCGCGTCGCCGGACCGGCTCGGCGCCTTCCCCGTGTTCCCGTGGGACACGATCCGGGGGGCGGCCGACCGGGCCCGCACCCATCCCGACGGGATCGTCGACCTCTCGATCGGCACCCCCGTCGACCCGACGCCCGAGCTCGTCCGGGACGCCCTCGCCCGCGGCGCCGACGCCCCCGGTTACCCCCCGTCGCACGGCATCCCGGCGCTGCGCGAGGCCTGGGCCGCGTGGTGCGCCCGCCGCCTCGGTGCCCCCGACCTCGACCCGGCGGCCGTCACCGCGACCGTCGGCAGCAAGGAGCTGGTCGCCCTGCTGCCGCTGCTGCTCGGCTTCGGACCGGGCGACGTCGTCGCGATTCCGGACCTGGCCTACCCGACCTACGAGGTGGGGGCGCTGGCCGTCGGGGCCGCCGTCGTGCGGTACGACCCGCTCGCCGGTGGGGACGACCTCCCGCAGACCCGGGGTCGGCTGCTGGTGTGGGTCAACTCCCCGGCCAACCCGCACGGGCTCGTGCTGGACGCCGCCGGGATGCGGGCGCTGGTCGACGCCACCCGGGCCCGCGGCGGCGTCGTCGCCTCCGACGAGTGCTACGCGGAGTTCGGCTGGACCGCGCAGCCCGTGTCGGTGCTGCAGCCCGACGTCCACGGCGGGGACCTGACCGGCCTGCTGGCGGTCCACTCCCTGTCCAAGCAGTCCAACCTCGCCGGGTACCGCGTCGGCTTCGCGGGCGGTGACCCGGCGCTGGTCGCCCGTCTCGTCGAGGTCCGACGCCACCTCGGCCTCATCGTCCCGATGCCGGTCCAGCGGGCCGCGGTCGCCGCCCTCGGCGACGACGCGCACGTCGAGGACCAGCGGGTGCGCTACGCCGCCCGCCGCGAGGTCCTCCTGCCGGCGCTGGCCGCGGCGGGGCTGCGCGTCGACCACTCGGCCGGCGGGCTCTACCTCTGGGCCACCGCGGACCGCCCGGCCGCGGACACGCTGGACGTCCTGGCCGGGCTGGGGATCCTGGTGGCCCCGGGCACCTTCTACGGCCCGGCCGGCGCCCGCCACGTCCGCGTCGCGCTCACCGCCACCGACGAGCGGATCGCCGCCGCCGCCCGCCGCCTGACGGGGGCGGCCGGGGCCGGGCACCTCTGACCGAGGTCCCGGGCCCGCCCCCGGGAGGCCCCGGACGGGCCGTGGCGGCCGCGTCGCGCCGACCGTAGGGTTCCCCCGTCCGGCCCCCGGGTCGGACACCCCAGCCCGCAGAGCACAGGTGGTCACCGCAGCCGCCTGGGACGGAGTCCTGATGAGCGACCGGTCCGTGACCCTGCACCACCCCGGCGGCGAGATCGAGCTGCCGGTGGTGGCCGCCACCGTCGGCCAGCCGGGGTTCAGCCTCGGCAAGCTGTTGTCCGAGACGGGACTGACGACCCTCGACCCGGGCTTCGTCAACACCTCGGCGTGCGAGTCGGCGATCACCTACATCGACGGCGACGCAGGGATCCTGCGCTACCGCGGGTACCCGATCGAGCAGCTCGCGGAGCACTCGAGCTACCTCGAGGTGTCCTACCTGCTCATCTACGGCGCGCTGCCGAGCGCGGCCGAGCTGGCGGCGTTCTCCTCGCGGGTCTCCCGGCACACCCTGCTGCAGGAGGACTTCCGGGACTTCTTCAAGGCGTTCCCGCGCGACGCGCACCCGATGGCGGTGCTCTCGGCGGCGGTGAGCGCCCTGTCGACCTTCTACCAGGACTCCCTCGACCCCCTCGACCCGACGCAGGTGGACCTCTCCACCGTGCGGCTGCTGGCGAAGGTGCCGACGATCGCCGCCTACGCGCACAAGCGAGCGGTGAACCAGCCGCTGCTGTACCCGGACAACGGGCGCACCCTCGTCGAGAACTTCCTCCGGATGTCGTTCGGCTACCCCGCCGAGGAGTACGTCGTCAACCCGGAGGTCGCGAAGGCCCTGGACATGCTGCTGATCCTGCACGCCGACCACGAGCAGAACTGCTCCACGTCGACGGTCCGCGTCGTGGGGTCGGCGCAGGCCAACATGTTCGCGTCGGTGTCCTCCGGGGTCCACGCCCTCTCGGGGCCGC
>CAXSIB010000491.1:0-2786 GCA_964237095.1 uncultured Actinomycetales bacterium | reverse complement strand
GCCACCTCGCACGCCTTGCAGCCGATGCACACCGAGGTGTCGGTGAAGAAGCCGACCCGTTCGGGGTGCTCGTGCCAGCCGGCGTCCCCGGAGGGGTCGGCCAGCGGTCCGGACAGCCGGTTCGTCGAGCTCATGGCGTCACGTCCTCCCGTGCTCGGTGCCGGCCGGGTCGGCGTGGTGCACGCCGGGTCCGCGGACGGGGGTGGTCAACGCCTCGTTGCCCGTGGCGGTGGTGATGTGGGCCCGCTCGCGGAAGCCGGCGACGTACGCCAGCAGCTCCGGCCCACGTGGCCGGTGCCCGGCCCGCAGGTCGCAGCTCGCGACCTTGGACTCCTGGATGTGCACGTTGCGGTCCAACGCCAGTCCGAACAGGTCGTTCGCGCTGTCCCCGGTCGTCAGGCCGTTGCCGCCCCAGTGGTAGGGGACCCCGACCTGGTGGACGATCTTCGAGCCCAGCCTGAGCGGGGCCAGCCGGTCGGTGACGACCGCCCGCCCCTCGACCGCCGACCGCGCGGTGACCACGTGGCACCAGCCGCCGTGCTCGACGCCCCGCTCGGCGGCGAGCTCGGGGCTGAGCTCGATGAACATCGCCGGCTGCAGCTCCGCCAGGTAGGGCAGCGTCCGGCTCATCCCGCCCGCGGTGTGGTGCTCGGTCAGCCGGTAGGTCGTGAACACGCACGGGAAGACCTCGCTGCCGTACTCCGGCGGCGAGGGGTTGCTCGGGTTGACGTCGTCCTCGTAGACCTGCCGGGTGGGGCTGGCCTGCTGCCCGTACAGGGCGTTGCGGACCGGGGACTCGTGCGGCTCGTAGTGCGTCGGCAGCGGCCCGTCGACGAGGCCCGCCGGTGCGTACAGCCAGCCCCGCCCGTCGGCCTGCATGATGAACGCGTCGTTGCCGTTGAGGGCGTCGGTCCCGAGGGCGCCCGCGGGGGCGCGGTAGTGCGGGTCCTTGGTGGGCTGCATGTCCGGGACGTCGTGCCCGGTCCACTTCCCGGACTCCTCGTCCCACCAGACGTAGGCCTTGCGCTCGCTCCACGGCTTCCCGTCGAGGTCGGCACTCGCGCGGTTGTAGAGGGTGCGGCGGTTCGCGGGCCATGCCCAGCCCCACTCCGGGGCCACCCAGCTCTGCTCGTGGCCGGGCTTGCGCCGCGCCGCCTGGTTGACGCCGTGGGCGCCGATCCCGGAGTAGATCCAGCACCCGCACGACGTGCTGCCGTCGTCCTTGAGCTCGAGGTACGCCGACAGCGGCCCGTCGGGGCCGGACCCGTTGATCTCCATGAGGACCTCGTCGCCGCTGGGTTCGGCCAGCGGTCCCTCGGTCGAGTAGTCCCAGGTGAGGTTGAGCAGCCCGGCGTCGCGCGGGTCGGTCGAGCCGGCCAGCTTCGCCCGCATGATCCGCCCGAGGTGGAAGAAGAAGTGCAGCTCGCTGCGGCAGTCACCCGGGGCCTCGACGGCCTTGTGCCGCCACTGGACCAGACGCTGGGTGTTGGTGAAGCTGCCCGCCTTCTCCGTGTGCGCGGCGGCGGGGAAGAAGAACACCTCGGTGGCGATGTCGGTCGTCGTCAGCTCCCCGGTCTCGATCTCCGGGCTGTCCTTCCAGAAGCTCGCCGTGTCGATCATCGTGAGGTCCCGGACGACGAGGAAGTCCAGCTTGGCCAGCGCCAGGCGCTGCAGCTTGCCGTGGGCGCTGCCCGACGCCGGGTTCTCCCCGACGACGAAGTAGCCGGGGATCTTGCCGGCCATCATGTCGATCGCGGTGGTGTAGGTGCCGTGGTCGTCGTTGATGCGCGGCATCCACCGGAAGCCGAACTCGTTCTCGGGCGTCGCGGCCGCGCCATACCAGGCCTTCAGCAGACTGACCATGTAGGCACGCGCGCCGGAGAGGAAGCCCTTCTGCCCGTTGCCGACGATCTGCTCGATGTAGGCGTCCAGGCCGTCGGGCACCGCGGCCATCGGCATCGGCAGGTACCCGGGCAGGAGGTTGAACAGGGTCGGGATGTCGGTCGAGCCCTGGATCGAGGCGTGCCCGCGGAGGGCGAGGATCCCGCCGCCGGGCCGGCCGATGTTCCCCAGCAGGAGCTGGAGGATCGCCGCGGTCCGGATGTACTGGACCGCCACCGTGTGGTGGGTCCAGCCGACGGAGTAGACCCAGGCGGTCGTCCGGTCGCGCCCGGAGTTCGCGGTGACCGTCTCGCAGACCTTCTCGAAGACGCCCACCGGGCAGCCGGACACCTCCGCCACCATCTCCGGGGTGTAGCGGGCGTAGTGCCGCTTCAGCACCTGGTAGACGCAGCGGGGGTGCTGCAGCGTCTCGTCGCGCATCGGGGTGTGCGGCGGCTTCACCTTCCCGTCCTGGCCGGGAGGGCCGTCCCCCGCCTCGGTGCCGTCGTCCTCGGACCGGGTCGGCGGCTGCCGCTTCCCGGCCGAGGGCTCCTCGGGGGCGTCCTCGTAGGCCCAGCTCTTCGGGTCGTACGTGCGCTTGTCCTCGTCGTAGCCGGAGAAGACCCCGTCGAGGTCCTCGGTGTCGACGAAGTCCTCGCCGACCAGCTCGGCGGCGTTCGTGAACGCCATGACGTACTCGCGGAAGTCCAGCCCACGCGAGAGGACGTAGTTGATGATGCCGCCCAGGAAGGCGATGTCCGCGCCGGCCCGGATGGGGGCGTGGACGTCGGCGACCGCGCTGGTGCGGGTGTACCGCGGGTCGACGTGGATCACCGTGGCCCCGCGCGCCTTCGCCTCCATCACCCACTGGAACCCGACCGGGTGGCACTCGGCCATGTTCGAGC
>CAXSIB010000490.1:0-2788 GCA_964237095.1 uncultured Actinomycetales bacterium | reverse complement strand
CGCCGTGCCACGACTGCTGCGCGGCCGCGCTGGACAGCGCGCCGCGGGCCAGCTGCTCGGGGTTCGCGGCCCCGGCGATGCACTCGGCGACCGCCTGCGCGGCGAGCGCGGGGTCGGTCCACCACGACTCGCCGGCGAGGTCCCCGACGAGCGCCACCAGCTCGCGGACCTCCCGGCGGGCCTCGACGTCGGACCCGCGGCGCAGGCGCCGCTGGGCCCCCCGGGCCGCGGCCCAGGCGGCCTCGTGGTCGTCGCGGCCGGGGACGGCCCGGTGCAGCTCGAACTCCCGGCGCATCGCGTCCGGGTCGGCGAGCAGGACCGCGAGCAGGGCCCGGTGGGCCCCGAGCCCGTCCCCGGGCGTCCCGCGGGGCGACCCGGCGGGATCGCCCGTCGCCGTGAGACCGTCCGTCGCCATCAGGACCGTCAGTCCTGCTTGGTCGAGGTGATCCGGTACACGTCGAAGACGCCGTCGATGGTGCGCACCGACTTCAGCACCGTCGCCAGGTGGCGGGGGTCGCCCATCTCGAACATGAAGCGGCTCTTGGCGACCCGGTCCCGGTTCGTGGTGACCGACGCCGAGAGGATGTTGACGTGCTGGTCGGACAGCACCCGGGTGACGTCGGACAGCAGCCGCGACCGGTCGAGGGCCTCCACCTGGATGGACACCAGGAACTGGCTCTGAGCGGTGGGGGCCCACGCCACCTCGACCCGCCGCTCGGGCTCGGTGTCCAGCGCGACCACGTTGGTGCAGTCGGTGCGGTGGACCGACACCCCGTGCCCGCGGGTGACGAACCCGAAGACGTCGTCGCCGGGGACCGGGGTGCAGCACTTGGCGAGCTTGACCCAGACGTCGTCGACGCCCTTGACGACGACCCCGGGGTCCGTCGAGGTCGCCGACCGGCGGGCGATCCCGACCGGCGGGACGTGGACGGCCTCGGCCAGGTCCTCGGTCGCCCCGTCCTCCCCGCCGGCGACCTTGACCACCCGGGCGACGACCGCCTGCGCGGAGATCTGCCCCTCCCCGACGGCGGCGTAGAGCGCGGACACGTCGCCGTGACGCAGGTCCTGCGCGACCGCGGTGAGCGACTCGTGGGACAGCAGCCGCTGCAGCGGGAGGTTCTCCTTCCGCATCTGCCGCGCGATCGCCAGCCGGCCGGACTCGATCGCCTCCTCGCGGCGCTCCCGGGTGAACCACTGGCGGATCTTGGCCCGCGCGCGGGGGCTCTTGACGAAGCCGGCCCAGTCCCGGCTGGGACCCGCGGTCGAGGCCTTCGACGTGAAGATGTCGACGACGTCGCCGGTGTCGAGCGGGCTCTCCAGCGGGACCAGGCGGCCGTTGACCTTCGCACCGATGCAGCGGTGGCCGACCTCGGTGTGCACCGCGTACGCGAAGTCGACCGGGGTCGACCCGGCGGGCAGCGGGAACACGTCGCCCTTGGGGGTGAAGACGTAGACCTCGTCGGTGGAGATCTCGAACCGCAGCGCGTCGAGGAACTCCCCCGGGTCGGCGGTCTCGCGCTGCCAGTCCAGCAGCTGGCGCAGCCACGACATGTCCGACGGCTGTTCCCCGACGCCGGTCGGGCTGCCGGGCTCGCCGTTGCGTCCGCGCTGGTCCTCCTTGTACTTCCAGTGCGCCGCGACGCCGTACTCCGCCCGCCGGTGCATCGCGTGGGTGCGGATCTGCAGCTCCACGGGCTTCCCGTCGGGCCCGATCACCGTCGTGTGCAGGGACTGGTAGAGGTTGAACTTCGGCATCGCGATGTAGTCCTTGAACCGTCCGGGGACGGGTGAGAACCGCGCGTGCATGGCGCCCAGGACCCCGTAGCAGTCCCGCATGGTGTCGACCAGGATGCGGATGCCGACGAGGTCGTAGATCTCGGTGAAGTCCCGACCGCGCACGATCATCTTCTGGTACACGGAGAAGTAGTGCTTCGGGCGGCCGGTGACCACCGCACGGATCTTCGCGGTGCGGAGCTCGTCGTTCACCTGCTCGACGACGCCGCGCAGGTACTCGTCCCGGCTGGGCGCGCGGTCGGCGACCAGGCGCACGATCTCGTTGTAGACCTTGGGCTGCAGGACCGCGAACGCCAGGTCCTCCAGCTCCCACTTGAGGGTGTTCATCCCGAGCCGGTGTGCGAGCGGCGCGTAGATCTCGAGGGTCTCCCTGGCGATCCGCTCGCGCTTCTCCGGGCGGAGGTGGTGCAGGGTCCGCATGTTGTGCAGGCGGTCCCCGAGCTTGATGACGAGCACCCGGATGTCGCGGGCCATCGCGACGACCATCTTGCGGACGGTCTCGGCCTGCGCGTCGGCCCCGTAGGTGACCTTGTCCAGCTTGGTCACGCCGTCGACGAGGTGCGCGACCTCGGTCCCGAAGGCCTCGCGGAGCATGTCGAGGGTGTACTCGGTGTCCTCGACGGTGTCGTGGAGCAGCGCGGCGCACAGCGTCGTCTCGGTCATGCCCAGCTCGGCGAGGATCGTCGCGACCGCGAGCGGGTGGGTGATGTACGGGTCCCCGCTGCGCCGGAACTGGCCGCGGTGGTGGCGCTCGGCCACCTCGTAGGCGCGCTCGACGATCGCGGTGTCGGCCTTGGGGTGCTGGGCGCGCAGGATCCGCAGCATCGGGTCGAGCGCCGGGTTGGCCTGCTTCGACGCCCCGATGCGGGCGAGACGCGAGCGCATCCGGGAGCCCGCGCCGGCCGGTTCGCCGGCCGGGGCCGGGACGGCCGGGGCCACCGTGCTGACCGCGGCCGCCGGCACCGGTCGACTCCCCGGGGGCGCACCGCGACCG
>CAXSIB010000489.1:0-2791 GCA_964237095.1 uncultured Actinomycetales bacterium | reverse complement strand
CGGCGGTGCCTGCAGGACCGGCAGCACCGTGGCGCGCGTCGGTGTCGCGGGGGGCGGAGGGGTCGCGGGGGGCGGAGGGGTCGCGGCGGCCGACCGGGTCGCCGGTGTCGGCCGGGCCGGGGAGCCGGCGACCGGCTCGACGGGCACCGTCACGGCGACCTCAGGGGCATGGGTCCGAGCCGGGCGCGGCGTCGGTCACCCGGTGCCGGCCTTGTAGCCGACCCCGCGGACGGTGAGGACGATCTCGGGGTGCTCGGGGTCCTTCTCGACCTTGGCGCGCAGCCGCTGGACGTGGACGTTGACGAGGCGGGTGTCGGCGGGATGCCGGTAGCCCCAGACCTGCTCCAGGAGGGTCTCGCGGGTGAACACCTGCCACGGCCGGCGGGCCAGGGCGGCGAGCAGGTCGAACTCCAGCGGGGTGAGCGCGACCGGGACCCCCTCGCGCCGCACGACGTGCCCGGCGAGGTCGATGGCGACGTCCCCGATCCGCAGGGTCTCCCCGGGGACGTCCTCGCCGCGGCGCAGGCGGGCCCGCACGCGGGCGACCAGCTCCTTCGGCTTGAACGGCTTGGCGATGTAGTCGTCGGCCCCGGACTCCAGGCCCAGCACGATGTCGACGGTGTCCGTCTTGGCGGTCAGCATGACGATGGGGACGTCGGACTCCGCGCGGATCGCCCGACACACGTCGATGCCGTCGCGACCCGGGAGCATGAGGTCGAGCAGGACCAGGTCGGGCCGGTGCTCGGCGAAGGCGGCCAGCGCGAGGTCCCCCGACGTGCACACGGCGGGCTCGAAGCCGTCGTTGCGCAGGACGATCGCGAGCATCTCCGCGAGGGCGGAGTCGTCGTCGACGATGAGCACGGTGCCGCGCACGTGGCCTCCTGACCTGCGGTCCCCGGTCCGGCCGGCGATCGTGTCCGCCCCGGGACCGGTCCCCCATCGTCGCACCACCGCCGCCGGGACCGTCCCGTCCCGCCCGGAGCAGCCGCGGTGCCGCCCCGGCGCGGACCCGGGCTGACACGATGACCAGCCGGGACGGCGACCCACGGTGGGCTCGCGGACGGTCCCGGGGACGGCGGTCCGGATGAGCGGTCACGAACCGGGTGCCGACGCCGGCGACCCGTCCGGCGACCCCGCCGACGCCCCGTCGGACGGCCCGGCCGATCCGGGACCCTGGCCGGGACCCGGTCGGGACGCGCCCGCCGCCGGGCCGGGATCGGGACCGCCCGCGTCCGGCCCGGGCTGGGGACCGCCGGGGCCGCGGTCGAACCCGGCATGGGGACCGCCCGCGTCGGGCCCGGGCTGGGGACCGCCCGCGTCGGGCCCGGGCTGGGGACCACCCGCGTCCGGCCCGGGTTCGGGCTGGGGCTCGCTGGAGGCGCCGTACGGCTGGGGTTCGTGGCAGGGCGTCCCGCCGCCCGGGCCCGGGCCGGCGGCGGCCCCGCGGCCGGGGCTCGTCCCGCTGCGCCCGCTCTCCCTCGGCGACATCCTGGATGGCGCCCTGCAGGCCATCCGCCGGCACCCGCGCGCGATGATCGGGCTGCCGGCCGCGGTCGGCGGGGCCGCGCTGGTGCTGTCCCTGCTCCTGCGGGTCGTCCCCGCGGTCGCGCGGCTGACGGCGGCCCTCGCGGCGGCCCAGCGGGTCGGGTCGGCCGAGCGGGACGGGACGGGTGACCGGTTCAGCGTCGTCTTCGCCGGGGTCCGAGCCGGGGACGTCGTGACGACCGTGGTCCTGGCGCTCGTCCTCGGTCTCCTCTACGCGGTGGCCTCCCAGGCGGTGTACGCGTGCCTGGTCCAGGTGGTCGCCGATGGGGTTCTCGGACGTCACCGGACGGTGCGCGGCGCGTGGTCGACGGTCCGTGGCCGGGTCCCGCGGCTGATCGGAGTGGTCGTCGTCGAGGCCCTCGCGAACCTCGCGGTCGTGCTGGTCGTGGGCGGCCTGGCCACGGCGGGCGTCGTCGGTGCTGTGGCGGGCCTGCACGGCGGCGTCCGGATCCTGGTGGTGGCCCTCGTCGGCGTCGTCGGTGTGGCGGCCCTCGCGGTGAGCTCGGTGTTCCTCTACGTCCGCTGGTCCCTCGCGCCGGTCGTGCTGGTGCTCGACGGGGTCTTCCCCGTGCGGACCAGCGCCGGGCGGCCCGGGATCGGCGGTGCGCTCGGGGGCTCGTGGCGGCTCGTCCGCGGCTCGTGGTGGCGGGTGCTCGGGATCACGCTGCTGGTCGGCCTCATCGCCGGGATCGTCGCGAACGTGGTGTCGATCCCGTTCTCGCTGGTCGGCGCGGCGGTGACCGCGGCGAGCTCGATCCGCTCGGGTGCCACCGGCTTCGGCTCGAGCGGGCTGGCCGGGCTCGGGTCGCTGGTCGGCGCGGCGCTGGTCCTGCCGTTCACGGTCGCCTGCCTGACCCTGCTCTACCTCGATCTACGGATGCGCCGCGGCCTCGACCTCGTCGCCGCCCTCGACACGCCCTCGCCGGGTGACTCGTCGTGGGAACCCCGGGGGCCGGGATCAGCCTGACCGCACGGGCCCGCCACGGCTCAGGCCGCGGGGCGCGCGTCGAGCACGGCGTGGCGGACCCGGGCGAGGGCGTGTACCGTCCGCGGACCGGCGACCCCGTCCACCATGAGCCCGGCCGCCGCCTGGAACCGCCGGACGGCGGCCGCGACCTCGGCCGGGGAGCCCGCGCCGCAGTCGATGCCGACCTCGCGCAGGAATCCGGTCAGCGCGACCGGGTCCGCACCGGGGTGCCAGCCCCCGCCGGCGGTCGCGCCGGCCACCGCCCGCAGGTGCCCGACC
>CAXSIB010000488.1:0-2800 GCA_964237095.1 uncultured Actinomycetales bacterium | reverse complement strand
CCAGCCCGTCGGCGATCGCGAGGCCGATCCCGCGGCTCGCGCCGGTCACGATCGCACGCTTGCCGGTCAGCTGCAGGTCCATCGACGGGGGTCCTCTCCAGGCAGAGTTGACGGTTCCGGGCCGACGGCCGGATCCGGGGTGCGGCCGCAGCCCGGGCCGACCGGCCGGAGCGGGGTCGGCGTCACCCGAGCCCGACCCGGGTCGGCCGGCCGCCGGCGCGGGCCGAGGCGTAGATCGCGGTGATCGTCGCCACGGTCCGCCGGGCCTCGGCGACGGTGACCAGCGGCGGCCGGCCCCGGTCGACCGCGTCGAGGAAGTCCGTGTACTGCAGGGTGTGCGCGTCGGACAGCGAGGCCGGGTCGGCGCCCGCGGTGCCCTTCCGCCCGTCCTGGACGGGGAGGACCTCGGCCGCCTGGTTGTCGGCGAGGCCCGAGCCGTAGGCGGGTGCGTCCGGGTCGCCGTGGGCGGCGTGGAAGAACACCAGCTGGTCGTCGTCGATGACCGCGGACCCCCGGGTGCCGTGGACCTGGACGCGGGCCGACAGCCCCGGATAGGCGGCGGTGCTGGCGTGCACGACGCCGAGAGCACCGCTCGCGAAGCGGATCGTCGCCACGGCGACGTCCTCCACCTCGATCCCCCCGTGGGCGAGCAGGCCGGTGCTGGCGGTGACCTCGACCGGGTCGCCGAGCAGCCACACCAGGAGGTCCAGGGTGTGCACGCCCTGGTTCATGAGCGCGCCGCCGCCGTCCAGGCGCCACGTCCCGCGCCAGTCGCCGGAGTCGTAGTACCCCTGGCTGCGCCACCAGGACAGGCTCGCGACCCCGGAGGTCATGGACCCGAAGGTGCCCGTGGCCACGGCCTCGTGCACGACCCGGCTCGAGGGGTCGAACCGGTGCTGGCTGATGACGGTCACGGTGCGGTCCGACGACGCGGCCGCGGCCAGGAGCCGGTCGGCCGCCGCCACGTCCACGTCGACCGGCTTCTCCACCACCACGTGCTTCCCGGCCGCGAGCGCCGCCGTCGCGATGTCGACGTGGCGGCCGCTCGGCACGCACACCGCGACGGCGTCCACGTCGGGCCGGGCGAGGACCGCCGCGAGGTCGTCCGACGCCTGGCCCCCGAACCGCCCGGCCAGCTCGGCGGCCCGATCGACCACCACGTCGACGGTGGCGACGAGGCGGGCGCGGCCGGCCAGCGCCGCGATCGCCCGCCCGTGCTGGGGTCCGATGACCCCGCAGCCGACGATCGCGAACCCCAGCGGCTCAGACATGGTCGATCCCCAGCTCGGTCAGGAGCCCGACGAGGGCCCGGTGGGCGACGGTGAAGAGCTCCGGACCGCTGAAGCCGCCGAACTGCGCCGCCTGCGCGAGGTGCGGCTCGAGGGAGAGGAACCCGTCGAAGCCGTCGTCGGCGAGGGCGCGGAACGTCCGGGCGAGGTCGCCGTCGCCCTGCCCGGCGGGGGTGACCGTCCCGTCGGCGGCGCGGGCGTCCTTCACGTGGACGTAGGCGATCCACGGCCGCAGCAGCGTGTACCCGTCCTCGTAGGGGTCGACACCGCACTGCACGAAGTTCGCGGCGTCCCAGGCGGCGCGCAGGAGCGGGGAGTCGACCGCCGCGAGCAGGTCGGCGCACCGGGTGGGGACGTCGCCGTAGATGTCCTTCTCGTTCTCGTGCAGGAGGGTGACGCCGTGGCCCTCGGCCCGGGCGACCAGCGACCCGAGCCGCCGGAGCACCTCGTCGCGGGCCTGCTCCGGGCTCCCGCCGGAAGCCGGGTAGAACGAGAACAGCCGGAGGTACGGGGCGTCGAGCACCCGGGCCGCCTCCAGGCACCGGTCGAAACGGGCCACGTGCCGGTCGAAGTCGTCGGCGACCGAGATCTTGCCGATGGGCGAGCCGATCGAGGACACCGCGATGCCGTGCCCGTCGAGCACCTCCCGGGCCGCCGCGAGCTGCTCGTCGTCGAGGTCGGCCACGTTGGTCCCCCACGCCGACCGCAGCTCCAGGTGCCGGATCCCGAGGGTGTCGAGGAGCTCGCACTGCTCCTGCAGGTCGTCCGCGATCTCGTCGGCGAAACCGGTGATCGTCCACATGAGCCTCGCCGCTCCCCGCCTCGACAACCCTTTGCCGTCCCACCCTGCCACGGAGTCGCGGACCGGCCTCCCGGGTCGGCTGCCGGGTCGACCGCGGGGCCACACTGGCCGGGTGAGCGTCCCCGGTCTGTCCCGCGACACGGTCCCCGGCACGTCGCCGGCCCCGGTCCGCCTCGTCCACCTCGGCCTCGGCGCGTTCTTCCGCGCGCACCAGGCCTGGTACACCGCCCTCGCCGCCCGGGCCGCGGGCGACGAGACCCCGGACCCGGCCACGACCTGGGGCATCGCCGCGTTCACCGGCCGGAGCCCCGGCGTGGCCCGGGTGCTCGCCGCCCAGGACGGTCTCTACACGCTGCTCACCCGCGGTGCCGACGGCGACGAGGCGATGGTCGTCGACTCGGTCGTGGCCGCGCACGACGCGGGCGACACCGCCGCGCTCAGGGGACACCTGGGTGATCCCGCCGTGGGCGCGGTGACCCTGACGGTGACGGAGTTCGCCTACCGGCGCCGGTCCGACGGCACCCTCGACCGCGACGACGACGCGGTCGCCGCCGACACCGCCGCCCTCCGCGTCGGCGGCCCCCGCCCGGGTCCGCTGCGCACCGTCCCCGCCCGCCTCGTGACCGGCCTCGCCGCCCGGCGCGCGGCCGGCGCGGGCGGGCTGGCGGTCGTGTCGTGCGACAACCTCCCGGGCAACGGCGCCGCCCTG
>CAXSIB010000487.1:0-2801 GCA_964237095.1 uncultured Actinomycetales bacterium | reverse complement strand
GGGCGGCCTGGGCGGAGTGGGCGCTGCGGGCGGGGACGTCGGTGCGGGCGGTCTGGTCACGGACGCATCCTGGCGCGGCGGCCGCACCGTCTCCGCCGCGAGGCCGCCCGAGGGGTCCGGGCCGACCGGACCACGGGTGAGTCCGCTCACGCGTCCCGGCGGAGCAGTGCGAGGACCTCGACCAGGCCGTCGGGACCGCCGACGTTGCCGGCGAACACGACGTAGGGCATCCCGAGGACCTCCGGCGGCGCGGTCACCGGGTCCAGGACGGAGATGAGCCCGGGGAGGACCTGCCCGAGGACGCGGGCGCGGCGGACCCCCAGCCCGGACACGGCGACGTCGTGGGAGGTGATGCCGCCCTTGCCGACCACCCACGCCGGCCGGGTGGCCCGCACCGCGGCGACGACCTCGGCGAGCGCGGCCGACACCGCCCGGGCGACGGTGAGCTGCGCGCTGCCCACCGGGTCGGCGGTGACCGTCCGGCTCGTCGCCACCGCCACGTCGGACCGGGCGAGCGCGGTCACCGCCGCGGCGGTGACCGCCTGCACGTGGGCGTCGCGGCGGTCGGGGTCGAGCACCGCGGCGACGTCGAGCTCGAGCTCGGCCAGGGCGCCGTCGGCGGCCGCGGCGCGCAGCTGGGCGGTGGTGGCCGCGGTGTGGGAGCCGACCACCACGAGCCCGTGGCCGGGCCGGCGGCCGGCCGGCCACAGCCGCGCCGGGTCCAGCGGCGGCAGCGGCTCGATCCCGGCCAGAGCCCGGACGAACGACGGGCCGCTGCGCACGAGCACCGCGCGCCCCTCGGCCTCGACGGTGACCACCGCGAGCGCGACCACGTCGAGGTCGGCGTCGGTGAGCGCGTCGACGACCACGAACGCGCCCGCCGGGGCCGCGCGGAGCAGGTCCGCCACGCGGTCCGGGCCGCCGGTGCGGATGTCGGGGAGACCCAGGAGCCGCACGTCCTCCAGCCCCCGCTCGCCCGGGCCCCCCTCGCTCAGGCCCCGCTCGCTCAAGAACAGGCGGAGGTCCGACGTCGAGTAGCCGAAGGCGGCGTCGCGGGCGAACTCGGTCTCCGCGACGGGGACGAACCGGCCGTCGACGCGGGCCCAGTGCACGCCGGCGACCGTGACCCGGCCGGCCTCGAGGAACGCGGGGCAGAACAGCACGAGGTCGTACCCGCGGCCCAGCACCCGGGCCCGGGCGGCGTCCAGCGCCCCGGTCTCCTCGAGCACGTACCCGCGCAGGGTGGAGTCGCTGCGGCTGACGACCGTGGTGGACCGCCCGGCGGCCCGGTCGGCGGTCGCGAGGTGGGTGCCGAGCCGGTCGTTGACGGCCACCGCCTCCGCCGCGGCCATGCTCCGGGTGTTGGTCAGGACGAAGCACACCGCGCCGGGGGCGGCCAGCGCGTCGTCGACGTCGCCGAGGGACGCCGGGTCCAGGACCACGTCGACGCCGTGGACCGACTGGGACCCGGTGGGGTCGTCGTCGACCACCGCCACCCGCGAGCCCGCGGCGGCCCGGGCCTCCCGGACCAGGCGGGCCGCGTCCGCGACGACCAGCGGCGGCGGCAGGCCCGCGACCGCGTCGTCGAACCGGGTGTCGTCGGACCGGGTGTCGGTCCCGCCGGGAGTGGGGGTCACCGCCGGACCGTGACGAGGGCGCGCGAGACGGCGTCGACCGCGTCGGCGGCGAGGCGGTAGTGGACGTTCATGCCGTCCCGGCGCTTGGTCACCAGCCCGGCCGCGAGCAGCTGCTTGAGGTGGTGGCTGGTGGTGGGCTCGGACAGCCCGACGACGGGGGCGAGGGCGTGGGTGCACGCCTCGTACCCGGGGCTGTCGAGGAGGTGGTCGACCAGCTGGAGGCGCGCCGGGTCGGCGAGGGCCTTGAGCCTGATCGCCAGCCCCGTCGCGTCGGCCACGGTGAGGCGGGCGGTCGGCGAGCCGAGGGGCGAACAGCGGATCGGGGAGGGGTCGGCCAGCGACGGGAGCGTCTTGGGCATCCTCAAGTGTCCCCCTTCTTCGATCCTCATCACAAGGGTTGTGCTAATATTGCATGCAACAGACACTCGAGAGGAACCACTGTGTACCCGACGTCCCGGTCGCTGAACGAGGCACTCGCCCAGCACCGCATCGACCAGCTCCGCCACGAGGCGTGGCTGTTCTCCCTCGACCGCGAGGCCCGCGGATCGCGCCGCCCGCGCCCGGACCGCAAGGCCCGCTGAAGCACTGCTGACGCACTCCGGTGGGTCGAGGGGGCCCGCGGGCCTCAGCCCCATCGCGCACGAGGAAGGGCCGCCCTCCCGGGCGGCCCTTCCTGTGTGTGCGGCGTCCGACGCGGTACCGGCGGGTCAGCGCGTGGAGTCGAGCACCAGCGCCAGGTCGGCGACCGTCGTCGCCGGGTTGACCACCGCGAACCGCGTGCACACCCGCCCGGCGTGGCGGGTCGGCGTGACGAACGCCACGTGGGAGTCCAGCAGCCGCTGCGTCCAGGTCGTGTAGTCCCCGACCTCCCAGCCGATCCGCTCGAACACCAGCACGCTCAGGTCGGGCTCGACCAGCAGCCGCAGCTGCGGCGCCTCGCGGACCAGGTCCGCCCCCGCCCGGGCCACCGCGAGGGTCTGCTCGACCGCCGCCGTGTACGCGCGGGTCCCGTGCACCGCCAGGGAGAACCAGAACGGCAGTCCGCGCGCCCGCCGGGTCAGCTGGATCGCGAAGTCCGACGGGTTCCACTCGCCCTCGACCGTCAGCGGGTCGAGGTAGGCCGCGTGCTGGGTGTGCGCGTCGCGGCCCAGGGCCGGGTCCCGG
>CAXSIB010000486.1:0-2812 GCA_964237095.1 uncultured Actinomycetales bacterium | reverse complement strand
ACGTTCGGTTCGGACGGTACGGGTAGGACCGGGCCCGGGCCTGTTCACGGCCGGTTGCGGGTGCGGGGCGGGTTCAGCCCGAGGGTGTGCAGCCGCAGCTGGGCAGAGCCCGGCGGGCCGTGGGATCGCCGTTGGCCCACGCGAGCAGGGTCCCGGCCGGCAGCCGGCGTAGGACCCGCAGGTTGCTGCCCGCGGCGGCGGCGCACGCCAACGCCTGCAGGTCGTCCTCGGTGGGGACCCCGCGCAGGGACCGGACGGTGTGCATCCACCGGCCGCGGGTCAGACACCACGCCAGTGTCGCGCGTCAGACTTAGTGGCATGACCCGTTGATTGCGGGTGTGCAGCGAGGAGTCTGATCGATGCCAAGACCACCGGTGATGCCGGCGGAGAAGACCCGGATCGTGTTGTCGGTCCTGGCGGGTGAGGTCACCGTCGCTGAGGCCGCTCGACGGTCGAAGGTATCGGAGCAGTCGGTGGGGAACTGGAAGCGGGCGTTCTGCGAGGCCGGGAAGACGAGCCTGGCCGCGGGCAGGAACGGCCCGTCGACCCGGGAGGCCCAACTGGAGGCCGAGGTCGCGGACCTGACCACGGCCCTGGGTGAGGCTGCGGTGGAGATCCGGGTCTGGAAGAAGTCCGCCGAGGGCCGGCTGGGCCTTCGAGGACCTCGAGGTGATCCGCACCGCGTCGGGCATGCCGACCTCGAGGTTCTGCGCGTTGATCGGCGTGCCCGAACGGACCTGGCGTCGCCGTCAGGCCCGGGCCCGAGCGGGGCAGCACGCGAAAGGTCCCTGGCCCCGGCCGGCCCGGGTGCGGGTGGCCCAGGCCGCGCGGGTGCACGCACTGGCGCACCCGGCGTGGGGTCACCGCAAGGTGTGGGCGATGTGCCGACACGACGGCCTCGTCGTCTCCCAGGCCAGCGTGCTGCGGCTGCTCCGCGACGAGGGACTGCTCCTGGAGGCGACCTATCAGCGCGAACGCCGCCAGCTCGCGGCCCGACGCAAGGCCGCGTTCGCCCGGGAGCCGACCGGTGCGAACCAGGTGTGGCAGCTGGACTTCTCCGAGTTCGAGACGACCACCGGCGGGACCTGGCGGCTGGCCGGGTGTCGGGACTACTGGTCGAAGTACGAGCTCGGGTGGCACATCGCGCCCACCGCCAACCAGCATGACGCGATCACCGCGATCGAGGTTGCGTTGGCTGAGGCCGGGCGTCTGGCGGGTCGGCCGCTGGCCGACCTCGCCCCCCGCGATGCCGCCGGCTGCGTTCAGCCGCTGCTCACCATCGTCACCGACAACGGCGGTCCCTTCCGGTCCTTGCGTTTCGAGGCGTTCATCACCGCCCACCCCGAGCTGCGCCACGTCCGCACCCGGGTCAGGACTCCCGGGCAGAACGGCTCCCGCGAACGTGGCTTCGGATCGCTGAAATACGAGAAGCTCTTCCTCGAAGAGATCGACGATGTCCTTGACCTCGTCGCGCACGCCGAGGACTACCGGACCGACGACAACACCGTCCGCCCGCACGAGGCCCTCGCCTGGAACCGACCCCACGACGTCCACACCGGCGCTGCCGACCCCCTCATCCCCAACTTCCCCCAGCCCCTACCCCTGCCAACTACTTGACGCGGGACACCAGCACCGGGACCGCGACCGCGAGGATGCCGGTGGCGACCGCGTAGGCGACGGCGGCGTGGTGGACGGTGGTCGAGTCCCCACCCAACCCGGCCCCGACCGAGGTGAGGGTTCCGGCCAGACTCCGCAGGGGGGTCGCGACGTCGCCCCCGACGAACGGGACGGTCGCCACGGTGTCCGCCGATGTGCGCAGCTGCCCCGCGGCCCCCGTGGTCTGTCCGGCGGTCACGCCGACCCGGGTCCCGACCCGCCACAGGCCGACCCCGACCGCCGCGGACACCCCGCCGGTAGCGATGACCCACCCCACGATCAGGAGGTCGGCGAGGTCCTGGCGGGTGAACCGGCCCGGCCGGTCGGCGTAGAAACGCACCGTCGCCTTCCTCAGCGGCCGTAACCGGCGACGGCGCACTCGCGGTCCACGTCGCCGTCGACGTCGGGGGCGGTCGGGTCCGGGTTCGGATCGGTCACGGCGGTGTACGTGGCGGTGGCCCGGCCCCGGGTGATGAGACGCTCGCGGTCTTCGATGGTGAGCCCACCCCACACCCCGTACGGCTCCCGCACGGCCAGGGCGTGGCGGCGGCAGTCCGTGATGACCGGGCAGGTCGCGCACACCGCCCGGGCGGCTTGGTCGCGGTCCTCCTTGTCGGGGCCGCGTTCGCCCGAAGGGTGGAAGAACACGTCGGGGTCGACGTCACGACACGCCCCGTGCTGCTGCCACGCCCACACCGCCACCACCGGCCCCGGGAGCCTCGAATAGTCGCCATCGCCGTCTCCCCCCTTTCGTGGCCGTGTCCTGGTGGTCCTGGTGGTCCTGCGGATCTGGTGGTGCTGGTCGGACCGTGGCCACCCCGCCGACCGGTCAGCCGGCGGGGTGGCAGGGTGGCCGGTCGCCTACTTGGCGCCGAGCTCGGCGAGCATCGACAGCGCGTGGGCGGCCTGGAAGTACCTACTCGACCCGAGGTCGGCGCCGGTGACGATGGTGAACGCCTGCTCCAACAGCTCCCCGTCACCGGCGGACACCCCCGCCAGCGCCGACACCGGCGCGGCGAGGACCTCAGACAGGGTGTTGTCCCCCACGACCGCGAGGTCAGCAGGAACGGGCATCAGGTGCTCCTTCGGTGGAGGGGGTGGGCGGGAACTCGGTGGACCCCGGTTCAGCGCTGAAGGTCAGCTGCGGGTGTGGCTC
>CAXSIB010000485.1:0-2813 GCA_964237095.1 uncultured Actinomycetales bacterium | reverse complement strand
GACGTCCTTCATGACCAGCCACGTCTCCGGCACGACCGCCATCGACCAGTCCGACGCCGAGCACGTCCGCGGCCGCCCAGGGGGGCACCCGGTGTGACCTGATCACACCGAAAGCCCTTCCAGGCCGCGGAACCCGATATCGGGTCCGCGGCCTTTGTCGTCCCCCGACACGGGTACGGACCCCGACACCCGAGGAGGGCGACCAGGTGATCGACCAGCTGACCCGTCCGCCGACCACGCGTCCCACCCGGGACGCCCAGCGCCACACCACGGACACCCACACCACGGACACCCACACCACGGACACCCACATCACGGACACCCACATGACGGACAGGCGCGCGGCGACGACCCGCGACGACCACGACACCACTGACGACAGGAGGAATCCGATGAGCACGACGATGCGGGCCGCACCCCGCGTGCCGGCCCGCCGGAACCCGCTCCGCCCGCCACCGCCCGGGCCGCGACCCGGGCGACCGGGCACGATCCCCCGGACCGCACCGGCCACCCGGCCGGCGCCGGTCTCCGGGCCGATCCCGACCGACCGGCCGACGCCGGCCGACCGGCCGGGGCTCGTCGGGCGGCGGCCCGCCCTGCTGCCCTGCAAGGCCGTCGACCCGGAGCTGTTCTTCGCCGAGACCCCGGCGGACGTCGAGTTCGCCAAGGCCCTCTGCGTGGACTGCCCGATGCGGCTCACCTGTCTGGCCGAGGCCCTCGACCGGCGCGAGCCGTGCGGGGTGTGGGGCGGCGAGCTGTTCGACAACGGCTCGATCGTCCCACGCAAGCGGCCACGCGGGCGGCCGCGGCGGTCCGACGCCGAGCGCGACGCGCTCTGGTTCGCCCAGCACGCGTCGGGAGCAGTGCTCTCCCGCGGGAGAGCGTCGCTCTCGGACCGCGACGACCGGCTCACCGAGGCGGTCGCGTGATCCGGCGCACCGCCAACGCCCACAGCACCTCTGACGCACACGGCACTACTGACGTGCGCCGCACCTTCAACGCCCACGGCACCTCCGACACCCGCAGCACGTCCGCGCACGACCTCGAGAGGACCACCACCATGTACGGACAGAGAGCCGGGCCGGAACTGGCCCGGGAGCGACAAACCGAGCTGCTCCGTCAGGCGGAGCAGTGGCGTCGGGCGGAACCGGCTGAGTGGCGTCGTCACCGCCGTCGCCGCGGGTCGGCGCAGGCGGCGGCGGACCTCAGACCCGCCCCGCGGGCGGTCTGACCACCGCGGGCCGGTCCACCCGACCCGACGCACCTGACCCGACCCAGCCCGGACGACCGTGGCCGGACACCGACGAGGTGTCCGGCCAGGGTCGGGACGACGGCGCGGTCAGTCCGCGACGGGCGTCACCGCGTCGTCGGCGGGATCGGCGAACCCGGGCACCCAGGCCTGGAGCTCGGCCCGGAACGGGGCGGAAGCCTCGAGCTGGCTGAGGATCGCGAGCGCCCCGAGCCACACCCGGTGGATCAGCAGGTACGCCGGCGGGAGGTTGATCTTGAACCCGGTGGCCCCGTTGCCGCGCGGGTCGTTGACCCGCTCGAACTGCGCGCGCATCCAGGCCCGGCTGAAGTGGAACACCTCGACGGCGGCCGGCTCGACGAACGGCGCCAGGTACTCGTACAGGTCGTCCGGGTCGAGCTCGGAGCGGTCCTTGATGAAGCCGTCGGCGCGCAGCAGGTCCAGCATCCGCTGCCGGTCGTCGTTCAGCGCCGCGCGCAGCACCGGCCCGACGCTGCCGGGCAGCCCTTCCGGCAGCCGCGCGACGGCGCCGAAGTCGAGGACGCCCAGGCGGCCGTCGGGCATGATCCGGTAGTTGCCCGGGTGCGGGTCGGCGTGCAGCAGGTGCGCGCGGGCGGGCGCCGAGAAGTGGAAGCGGCTGAACAGCAGGCCGGCGTGGTCGCGCTCGGCCTGGTCGCCGGACACGATGACGCGCGCCAGCGGCGTGCCCTCGAGCCACTCCGTCACCAGGACCTTCGGCCGGGCCAGCACCACGGCTGGGATGACGATGTCGGGATCGTCGGCGAACGCGGCGCCGAAGCCCTCCTGGGCCTGCGCCTCGAACGCGTAGTCGAGCTCCTCGAGGAGCCGGTCGCGCAGCTCGTCGAGCAGCGGCCGGACGTCCATCCCCGGCGCGAGGCTGCCGAGGGCCCGGCCGAGGCGGCGGACCTGCCGCAGGTCGGCGCGGATGGCGTCACCGGCCCACGGGTACTGCAGCTTGACCGCGACCTCGCGGCCGTCGGACCACACCGCGCGGTGCACCTGCCCGATCGAGGCCGCCGCCGCGGGCACGTCGTCGAACGCCCGGAAGAGCGACCGCCAGTCCGGCCCGAGCTGCTCGACGAGGCTCGCGGCGGTCACCTCGGGCGACATCGGCGGGGCGGCCTCCTGGAGCTTGACCAGCTGCTCGCGGTAGGGGCCGATCAGGTTCTCGGGCAGCGCGGCCTCGAACACCGACAGCGCCTGCCCGAACTTCATCGCGCCGCCCTTGAGCTCACCGAGGACGCGGAACACCTGCTCGGCGCTGCGGGCGGAGATCTCGGCGTTGACGGCGTCGGCGGAGGCGCCGCCGATCCGGCGCCCGATCCCGACGGTCGCGCGGCCGGCCAGACCGAGCGGGAGCCCGGCCAGCTTGAGGGTCCGGCTCATGGCACTGCGGGGCGGGTCACTCACACGTCCCATTGTGGTCCGACCTCCCGGTCCCGTGTCGGGGCGGGTCGGCGGGGGGTGGGGATCAGCCGCGGGCGACGTGCTCCCGGACGGCCGGCGCCGCCTCGCGGGCCGCCGACGGCTCCGGGCGCACGGC
>CAXSIB010000484.1:0-2827 GCA_964237095.1 uncultured Actinomycetales bacterium | reverse complement strand
GCCGCCGTCGACAACCCCTCGCTCGCGGCCCGGGTCGCCGCCCTGGTCGCCCGACCGCCGACCTGACCGGCGCCGCGGGCGGCCACGCACACGGCCGCCATCGACTGCCGTCGCCGTCGCCGCACGTCGACGTCTCTGTCGGCTCGGCTCACCCAACGGCGGCTCGGCGGACCGCGTCCACCGCGACGGCGACGTCCTCGTCGCTCGTGCGCCAGTTGCTGACCGAGCACCGGAGCACGTCGTGACCGTGCCAGCGCGACCCGGACATCCACACCGCGCCGTCGGCGAGCAGGCGTGCGGTCACCGCGCGGGTCCGCTCGTCGTCGCCGAAGGTCGCGCAGACCTGGGTGAACACGACGTCGTTGCAGACCTGTGCCCCGGGCACGCCGGCGATCCCGGCCGCGATGGCCCGGGCGTTGCGGGCCAGGCCGTCGACCAGGTCCGCGACCCCGGTCCGCCCGAGGCTGCGCAGCGCGGCCCAGACCGGCACCCCCCGCGCGCGCCGCGACAGCTCCGGTACCCGGTCGAGAGGGTCGCCGGGGCCGTCGGCCCGCACCAGGTAGCTGGCCTGCACCCCCATCGCCGCCCGCAGCGCCGACGGTCGGGCCACCACCGCGAGCCCGCAGTCGTAGGGGACGTTGAGGGTCTTGTGGGCGTCGGTCGCCCACGAGTCGGCCGCCTCGTGGCCCGCCAGCAGGTGTCGCAGCGACGGGGTCGCGGCGGCCCAGAGCCCGAACGCGCCGTCCACGTGGACCCACGCCCCGTGGCGGTGGGCGAGTGCGGTGGCTCCGGCGATCGGGTCGTAGGCGCCGGAGTGCAGGTTGCCGGCCTGCAGGCAGACGATCGTGGGACCGCCGCCCTCGCCGGCGTCGAGGGCGTCCGCGAGAGCGTCGAGACGGATCCGACCCTGCGCGTCGGCCGGGACGACCGTCGGCGCGCCGAGCCCGAGGTAGCGCAGCGCCAGGTCGACGGTGTCGTGGCGTTCGGCGCCGACCAGCACCCGGACGCGCGGGGCGCCGGTCAGCCCGAGCCGGTCGAGGTCCCAGCCGACGTCGGTCAGGACCTGCTGGCGCGCGGCGGCGAGGCAGGTGAAGTTGGCCATCGTGGCGCCGGTGACGAACCCGACGTCGGCGGCGGCCGGCAGCCCGAGCAGGTCCAGCAGCCAGCCGGCGGCCGCCTCCTCCGCGGCGACGACCGCGGGCGACCCGTACCGCATGCCGCTGTTCTGGTCCCAGGCGCTGACGAGCCAGTCCGCACCGAGGGCCGCCGGGAGCGTGCCGCCCACGACCCAGCCGAAGAACCGGCCCGACGGCATCGCCATGAGCCCGGGCTCGGCCAGGGCGGCCAGGGTGTCGACCACCTCGGCCGGGTCGGTCGGACCGTCCGGCAGCGGCGCGGCGAAGCCGGCCCGGAGCTCGTCCGCGGACCGCCGCGGCGGCACGGGTCGGTCCGGCACCGACGCGAGCCAGGTCCGGGCGTGGACCGCCGCCCGGTCCAGCGCGGGCCCGTAGGCGTCCGGTGCTGTGGTCATCTGCAGTGCTCCTGTCTGGCCGGCGCCCGTGGCGGGCCGCAGGTGGCCGCTCACCGGGCGCGTCCGCCGGTCGTCCGGCCGGACCCGTCGGCACAGTGTCCGGCCGCACCGTGTGACGTCCCGTGTGACGGTCACGGCCACGTGTCCGCCGGACGGGGATCACGGGCCACCGGTTCGGCGCGCGCCGGGTGCTGATCGCCGACCTGATCGGCTCCGGCGTGCCCCTGTGCCGTGCCTTGCTCGCGTCGCCGGTCAGCCCGGTCGACCATCGCCGGTGGTTGCCGGCCGCGGAGCCGCTGGCCACGCCCCTCTCGTGGGCGTCGTGCTCCCGGCCGGTTCGGTGGTGGGCGGTTGGTCATGCCCCGACCATGGCATAGAATCGAACACATGAGCGAATCGGTGGCGGGGTCGGTGGCTGTGAGGTCAGCGGTGCAGGACGCCGCGGACCGCTGCGCCGCGTTGACCGCCACCGGCGGGGTCAACGCCCACCTCCAGCTGATCCGGGCGTTGGGGGACCTGGTGCTCGCCGCGCAGGTCGCCCAGGCCCGGGTCCTGGCCGCCCTCGACGTCCACGAGGCCGCCGACCTCGGCCCCCACGCGATCCGCGGACCGTCGGGGGACCTGGGGACCGTCCCCGGCCCGAACGCGGTCACCGCCCACGAGGTCGCCGCCGCCCTGGACATGTCGGTCGAGGCGGCCCGGATGCGCCTCGCGGTCGCCGACACCCTCACCGGTGAGTTGCCGGCGGTGGCCCCCGCCGCGGAGGCCGGGCAGCTGCGGTGGTGGCAGGTCCGCCGGACCGTGGAAGCCGTGTGGGGCCTGCCCGACACCGCGGTCGCGACCCTCGACGCCTGTCTGGCCCGCCTCGCGGGGGAAGGCCGGTTGAGGACCCGGTTCGGCCCCGCCCTCGCCCGGTTGGTGATCGCGGTCGACCCCGACCTCGCCGACCACCGCCTCACCGCCGCCCTCAGCGCACGGTCGGTGCGGGTCCGCCCCGACGACACCACCCCCGGCATGGGCATCCTGGTGGCATCACTGCCCGCGGAGGGCGCGATCACCGTCGCGGCGTGTCTGGACCGGTTGGCCGACACCGCCCTGTCCACCCCACCCGACGGGCACCCCGGCCACGACCGCCCCGCAGCCGACCGCACGGTGGACGCCCGCACGGCTGACGCCCGCACGGTGGACGCCCGCCGCGCCGACGCCCTCGTCGGGCTCGCCGCGACCGTCCTGGACGCCTACGACGCCTGGACCACCACCAGCAACCCCGACCCCGACCCCGGCCTGCGTCCGCAC
>CAXSIB010000483.1:0-2827 GCA_964237095.1 uncultured Actinomycetales bacterium | reverse complement strand
GTGGGGGAGTGAAGCGGGGTGCTTCACGGTGTGTCGGACGGTGGGGGAGTGAAGCTGGGTGCTTCACTCGGTCAGTGCAGCGCATCGCGGTCGCAAACATTAAGGGCGGTGGGGGTAAGACCACCGCCACCCTCGAATTGGCCTACAACGCCGCCGAGCGGTGCGGCCGCCGCGTGGTGGTGATCGATTGGGACCCGCAGGGGACGGCTGCAGACCGGTTGATCGGTAAAGCAGCGGGGGAGGACTGCCCGCTGTACGACGCGATCAGTAGTGGTAGCGACCTCGCAGCCATCCTTGTTGATTGCCCGTGGTCACCGCGCCTTCGGGTCGCGCCTGGCGGCACGGGACTTGCGCGCCTCGCTCAGCTCGCCGGGGACCCTGGCGAGCTCTACCGCTTAGCAGATGCACTAGGAAGCCTGGCTGACACGACAGATCTTGTGCTGATCGACACCGGTCCTCAGCCCGGGCCCTTGCTCACCCAGGCCCTTGTAGCAGCCGAAACGGTCCTACTCACCACGCGACCCGAGCAAGGTTCTTTGACCGGGCTCGCGATGGCTGTCGATGCGATCGCCAGCGTCCGCCGGCTCAACCCCTCTCTCAGCCTGACCGGGGTCCTCGTGACCGATGTCCCGTGGCGCGGAGACGGCCCCGCGCAGCGCGAACATCGGGCTCTGCTCGACCAGCTGGCGGACGACTATCCAGGCCTCGTCCTCGATCCACCAGTGCGCCGAGCCGAAGCGACCCTGGACGGCGCCAAAGCCGCCGGAGTCGCGGCCAGCGCCTACCGCCCCGACAGCCAGCTGTCGGACGCCTTCGCGGCGATCACCGCTCACCTACTCGCCCCGGAGATGCCGTGACACTTCCACCCCGTCGTACTCCGCGCTCGCCACAGCGAGCAGCGCTGACTGTCGCGACCGATGCCTACGGACTACCCGTCGAGCCCGACGCCACGTTGGTGGGGGAGACGTCGGTGTCCCCGCAACTAGCGCGCGTGCGGGACACATCCCCGACTGCGGCTTCAACAGGGTCTCCGCGGTCGACGACCATCAGCGTTCGACTGTCCGGAGACCTCCTCGAGAGGTTCGAAGAGTGGGCGACAGACCACCGCTGGTCCCGTGGCCGCGCGGCGACCGTAGCCATCGAGCGGATCCTCGACGCTGACAGCTCCTGAACGGCAGTGTCGTTGAGGTGGCCACGCGAGCCTCGACCCTGGTGAAGACTAACTTCCCGAATACCGCTGAGAGTTCAACGCCGTGCCCCGGTGCTTCGTTGCTGCAGGGGCCGAAGCTGGCCCGGCCAGGAGTGCGCCGCCGAGCCAGACAAGGTAGGTTGTCCTCGTGCGGATCGGGCGGCCGGCCCGCAAGCACGGGATCAGTGACGACGACATCGCGCACGCGGTGCGGGCGGCGATGCGGCGCGTTGTCATGGAGGAGGGGCTGACCATGCTGATCGGTCCTGGTCTCGACGGTCGCCTACTGGAAGTCGGGGTGCTCGACCTCGACGGCGACGACCCGGTTGTGATCCACGCGATGGCGTTGCGAGTCAAGTTCCGACGGTTCCTGTGACGGACGAGGAGATGGTGATGGTGGTCCACAGCGATGACGACCTCGACCGGGCCGGGCGCCGGTTCGAGGTCCTCGCCGATTCCCTCGACCCAGACAACGCGGTCGTGGAGGTGACCGACGACCTTCACCAGATCGCGGTCGTGTCCGACGCGGTCCGGGTGGATGAGGCCCGGCTTCGGGAGGCGGTGCACACCGCCCGCGTACACGGCCGGTCGTGGAACGAGATCGCCGTGTCACTCGGGGTGTCCCGCCAGGCTGCTCGCCAGCGATACCTCGACAAGACTCCTGCCTGACCCATCGTCTGCTGCGAGAACTCGACCTAGGCACCGCCGTCGCGGTGGAACTCCCACTACCGCGGAGGGCCGATCCGGCCGTAGTAGTCCCACGGTCGATGTCGCTGGAGCTCATGCGCTACCGACCACCCAGCGCCTTGGCAGTGAGCAGCTGAGCCCGCGGACGGCACCCCGACATGGGTAGAGCAGTACTCAAGTCGCTGCAGGAGTACGTCTAGGCCCGTGTTAGGCAACATGAAGCATCGTGAAGCCGAGTGTGGCACGCACGGCGGATCCGGTCGTCACGGCGGCGCCAGCGGAGGCCGGTCCGCGGCGTCGCGCCGCGTGCGCGGCACCCGCGAGGCGTCGGAGGTGTACGCGTTCCTGATCTGCTCCGGCCCCAGCTCCAGGCCGCCGTCCATGCCGTGCAGTGCGGCGGCGATCAGCGCGGCCACCGCGAGGTAGGGGTTCACGTCCCCGCCCGGCAGCCGGTTCTCGAACCGCAGGCTCGGCCCGTGCCCGACCACGCGGAGGGAGCAGTGCGATTGTCCAGGCCCCACGCCACCGCGGTCGATGCCCACCGCGATGACCACCCCGGCGACGGCCTGGCCGCGACCCGGTCGTCACCCTCGCCGGGCAGCTGCTCGACGCCCTCGGCCTCACCACCGACCCCGCCGACCCCGCCGAGAGCCCGGCCACCACCGAATCCGACGCCGCCGCCGTCTGACCGACCGGGGGCCGGGCAGCCCGCCCGGCCCCGCGGCGGTCCGCCGGCGAGCACGGCGACCGGGTGTCGAGCCATCTCCGGACGTCCAGGACCAGCCAGGGCGGCAGGTCAACCGCCCAGGTCACCAGCACGGGCCGGCCCGAAGGAGAACGGGGGCCGGCCCGAGCGGAGCCGGCTCCGCCGGCGCAGCCAAGGGCCTGGTCTCTCACCCCCGTTACGTTGCTCGGGCCCTGGTAGGGGCACTTGGACCCACCGGCTCTGGC
>CAXSIB010000482.1:0-2829 GCA_964237095.1 uncultured Actinomycetales bacterium | reverse complement strand
CCGGGGCGCGGCGCGGGCGGGTCGGAGCCGCCCGGGGCGTCCCACTGGGCGGCGCGGTGGGAGGCCCGCGGCCAGGCCCGGCTGAACCGCGCGCTGCGGGCCCGCGGCTGGACCCCGCAGGTCCGGCCGTCCCCCTCCTACGGCACCGGCGGCCGGGTCCGGGTCCTCGCCCGGGTGGTGCTGGTCCCCCCGCACACCGGACCGGTGACCGCGGCCGGACACCGGGGCTGGCGGCGGTTCCTGACCGCCGCCGCGGCCGGGCTCCCGGTGACGGTCACCCTCGGCAGCCGGCGCCACGAGGTGCGCAGCGGCCGCGACGGCTACGTCGACACCGTCCTGGACGCGGACCTGCCCGTGGGCCGGGGCCGGGGGGTCCTGTCCGTGGCGGGCTGCGCCCCCGGGCAGGAGCAGGTGCCGGTGCCGGTGCGGGTGATCGGCCCCGAGCCCGGTCTGGGGCTCGTCAGCGACATCGACGACACGGTCGTGGTCACCGCGCTCCCGCGGCCGCTGGTCGCCTTCTGGAACACCTTCCTGCGGCGGGAGACCTCGCGGCGGCCGGTGCCGGGGATGGCCGACCTCTACGCCCGGGTGGTCGCGGAGCACCCCGACGTCTTCGTCGTGTACCTGTCGACCGGCGCGTGGAACGTCGCGCCGGCGCTGGAGACCTTCCTGCGCCGGTTCGGTTTCCCCGACGGGCCGCTGCTGCTCACCGACTGGGGCCCGACGCCCGAGGCCCTCTTCCGGTCCGGAGCCCGGCACAAGCGCGAGCAGCTGCGCCGCCTGCTCGCCGACCTCCCCCAGCTGCGGTGGCTGCTCGTCGGCGACGACGGGCAGCACGACCCCGCCCTGTACGCCGAGGCGGCCGCCGGGACGGCGCCGGGTCGGGTGCGCGCGATCGCCATCCGCCGGCTCAGCCCGGCCCAGCAGGTGCGGACCCACGGCCGTCCGGGGCCGCCGGCCGCGGCGGCCGTCGTCCCGGACCCGGGGTCCACCCCGGAGGTCCGGGCCCCGGACGGCGACGGCCTGCGCCGGGCGCTGGAGGAGATCGGCGTCCTGGGGGGGACCACCGGCGCGGCCCCGCCCGACTGAGCCGGCGACACCCGACCGGCGTCCCGGCCGGCGACCCGACCGGCGTCCCGGCCGGGGTGAGCCCGCTCAGGTCGGCCGGTGCTGGAGCGCGACGTCGAAGGTGGTCGTCCGGCCGGCCGTGGTGCCGGCGCCGCTCGGGTCGTCGGGTCGCCAGTGCACGGTCTGGACGACGTGCCGGTCGGCAGCCGTGCTGCCGGTGAAGGTGACCTCGCCGATGTTGTTCACCCCGACGATGTGGCGGCCGCTGGGCGGGTGCCACCGGCTGCGGACCGGCGCCGCCACCGCGCGGAGCGCCGTCCGCCACCTCGGCCCGTCCCCGCTCGTGGTCCCGCCGGCGGTCCCGGTCGCCGTGCGGGAAGCCGTCGAGGACGCCGGCTCCGAGCGGATCCCGTCGGCCGTGGTCACGGTGTAGGCCCAGTCCGGGCTCCGGCCGTAGGCCCGGGTGAACACCGACGGCGCCAGGCTGACCGGCGGGGTGAGGTCGGGGGGCACCCGGTGGATCCACCGGCCGCGACCGGTCCAGGGCACCCGGCCGGGCGGGACGTGGGCACACCAGCGGGTCGCGTCGGACAGCGCCACGACCGCACGGGTCAGCTGGTGCACGACCCGGGTCTCGGTGTTCTCGTTGCGGGCGGCGCTCGACGTCAGCTGCACGACCCGCCCGGTCCGGGCCACGGGCAGCGGGTGCGGCTCGCCCCACGGGTGGCGCGCGGTCACGTCCGCCGCCGACGCCATCGCGTAGTGGACGTCCCCGGAGAGGATCACGCTGACCGGGTTGTGCGCGACCACCCGCGCCAGCAGGCCGTGGAACGCGCGGTCGTTGATCGACCAGGACTCGGAGTCGAAGGCGAACACCGCGTGGGTGCCGGCCCGTCGTTGGAAGAGGTCGGCGATGGCCCGCTCGCCGAGCACCGGCGTCGCGGCCACGAGGACGGTCACGACCCCGTCGTCGAGGCGGTGGTCGGGGCCCGGGATCTGCCGCTCGAGCTGACTGGCCCGGGCGCCGCCGTCGCCGTCGTCGAGGAGGATCGGCGCGTCCAGGCCGCCGGCCTCGTAGCCGCGGGTGGTCCGGCAGTCCAGGACGAGGACCTCGTGGGCCCAGCCCGGCGGCGCCCAGGTGAAGTCCCACGCGAGGGCGGCCGGGGAGCGGGTGAGGGCCGTCGACGTCCGCGGCGGCACCGGGCGGTCCAGCGGGTCCGGCATCCCCACGAGCGCGGACACCGAGGGGCCGGTGCCGCCGCCGGTCAGGTCCACGCCCATCTCCTCCCGCGCGGCGAGCCGGGTCAGGAGCAGCGCCCCGGCCGGCGCCGGGTGCCCGGGCCGCGCGGTGAACCGTTCCGGGGTGTTCCCCCAGCCCTGCATGAGCGCGAAGCTGACGAGGGCGTTGCGGACGAGGCGCCGGCCGAGGGTGTCCCCGGCCGCCCCGAGGACCCGCGTGCACCACTCGCGGTTGATGAACCAGTCGTCGCACACGTCGTGGTCGTCGAACATCATGTAGGTGGCGACGTTGGCGAGGGCCCGGCGCACCGCGGGCAGGCCCGCCCGGAACGCCCGCAGCCGGGACGTGTCCGGACCGGTGGCGACCCGGCGGTCGCGCGCGGGACCCGCCGGGAGTGCCGCGGCCCAGGCCGGGGCGGTCAGGTCGCCGACGAGGGGCAGCGGCTGCAGCCGGCCGGGCCGCGGCTGGTCCCAGAGCACCGGTGACCACGACAGCAGGGTCATCGCGTAGAACTCGCCCAG
>CAXSIB010000481.1:0-2836 GCA_964237095.1 uncultured Actinomycetales bacterium | reverse complement strand
GGGTGCGGGTGGTCCGCAGCCGGACGACCGGCGCGAGCGCGTGGCCGCGGGTCCGGGCGAGCACGAGCCGGGCGAGCTCCGCCGGCACGGTCCGGCCGCGGCCGAGGGGGCGCTGGACCTCCTCACGGGCCGCGCCGGCGGGCAGCTTGAGGTGCCAGCCGGCGTCCTTGCCCCCGGTCCGGCGCCGCAGCGTGATGTGGGCCCGCGCCAGGCGGAGGTCCGCGGTGTCGTGGTAGGTCGCGTCGAGCTCGACGGTCTCCCGGTCGGCCACGCACCAGCCGTCACGGCTCAGGTCGGGCACGACGAAGTCCGTCCCCACGGCGAACTTCCGCTCGACCTCCAGCACGGACACGTCCCTCTCCCCAGGCGACCCGGACCGGGCGGACCGGTCGCGGCGAGGCTCCCGAGATTACTCGACACCTCCCGTTCACCCTCCGTTCATCTCGGTGGGGCGGGACGCCGTCCACGGCGCGGGCCGCGCCTACAGTGCGGACATCACCGGGATCCGGTCGGCCCCGGGGACCTCGCGGTCCGCCGGGTGCTCGGAGCGGCGCCCCGAGGAGGCTCACGTGCCCACCGATCCCAGCCCGGCCGCGCCGCCCGAGGGAGCACCCACCGAGGCGGCCCGGCCCGCAGGCGGAGACCGTCCCGCCGCTCCGCTGATCAGCACGCCGGACCGGCGCGTGCGGGTGTTCGTGTCCTCGACGCTGCAGGAGGTCGCCGAGGAGCGGCGGACCGCCCGGGCGGCGATCGAGGCGCTGCGGCTGACCCCGGT
This sequence comes from uncultured Actinomycetales bacterium, assembly GCA_964237095.1. GTDB lineage: Bacteria > Actinomycetota > Actinomycetes > CAXTBU01 > CAXTBU01 > CAXSIB01. The sequence goes on along the minus strand of CAXSIB010000481.1, from coordinate 2,061 downwards.
GATGTTCGAGCTCGGCGCGCGGCCCTACCCGCCGCGCGAGCTCTACCGCGCGTACCTGGCGCAGAGCGACGTGTTCGTCGGGATCTACTGGCAGCACTACGGGTGGGTCGCGCCGACGGAGACGGTGTCCGGGCTGGAGGACGAGTACGCCCACGCCGGCGACCGACCGAAGCTCATCTACATCAAGCACCCCGCGGTCCGCGAGCCCCGCCTGGACGAGCTGCTCGCGCGGGTGAAGGCCGACGACCGGGTGTCCTACAAGTACGTGACGACGGCGGCCGAGCTCGCGGACTCCCTCGCCGACGACCTCGCGCTCCTGCTCACCGAGCGCTTCACCGGGGGCGCCGGCCCGCCGACCGGGCTGCGCCCCTCCCGGCTCCCGGTCCCGCCGACCCCGCTGGTCGACCGGACCGCGGAGCTCGCCACGGTCGAGGACCTCCTGCGCGGTGGGCAGGTCCGCCTCGTGACCCTGGTCGGCACCGGCGGCATCGGGAAGACCCGCCTCGCCCTCGAGGTGGCCCGGGCGCTGGCCGGCGCCTCGGACGGAGCAGGCGGTACGGCCGGCGCGCCCCTGGACGGGGTCTGGTTCGTCGACCTCTCCGCGGTGACCGACCCGGCGCGGTGGGCGGAGCCGGTGGCCGCCGCCCTGGGCGTGCGGGCCGAGGGGGCGGCCCGGCTGGTGGACCTCGTCGCCGACCGGCTGCAGGACCGCCGGGTCCTGCTGGTGCTCGACAACGTCGAGCAGGTGCTGCCCGCGGTGCCCGAGATCGGCCGGCTGCTGACCGCGTGCCGGGGCCTGACCGTGCTGGCCACCAGCCGGACGGTGCTCCGCCTGCGCGGCGAGCACGAGATCCTCCTGTCCCCGCTGGAGATCCCGGCCGCCGGCGAGGACGACCCCGCGGTCGTCGCCGGGTCGGCCGCGGTACGCCTGTTCACGGCCCGCGCCCGCGAGCTGCGGCCGGACTTCGCCGTCGACGCGGACAACGCCGCCGCGGTGGCCGAGCTGTGCCGGCGCCTGGACGGGATCCCGCTGGCCCTCGAGCTGGCCGCGGCGCAGCTCCGGGTCCTCAGCCCGACCGCGCTGCTCCGGCGGCTCGGCGACCGCCTCGACCGGGTCGACCGGTCCCTCGACCTGGCCACCGGCGCCGTCGACCTGCCGCGCCGGCAGCGGACGCTGCGCGCGACCGTCGAGTGGAGCCACGACCTGCTCGGCGAGGCCGAGCGGTCGCTGCTCGCGCGGCTCTCGGTGTTCGCCGGCGCCTGGACCCTGGACGCGGCCGAGGCCGTCGGCGCCGTCGCCGGCGACCTCGACGTGCTGGAGACGCTGTCGTCGCTGGTGACCCAGAGCCTCGTCACCGCCGACGACGGGGAGTCCGACGAGCCGCGGTTCCGCCTGCTCGACACCGTCCGGTCCTACGCCCGTGAACGGCTCGACGACCGCGGGGAGGCCGCCGCGACCCAGGGGCGGCTGGCCGGGTACGTCCGCGCCCTGGTGGAGACCGCCGCCCGGCACCTGCTGGGGCCGGACAACCAGCAGTGGTGCGACCGGATCGACGCCCAGTTCGACGACCTGCGCTCCGTCGTCGCGTTCGCCCTCGCCGCCGACGACCCCGCGACGGTGGTCGCCGTGCTCACCCCGCTGTCCAGCTACCTGTGGAGCCACGGCCGCCTCGCCTGGGCGCAGCCGGTCACCGAGCGGGCCGGCGCCCTGCCCGCCGCGGCCGGGCTGCCCGCCGCGGAGGCCGCCCGGCTGCAGTGGCTGCGCGGCATCTCGCTGATGTCGGTCGGCCGGGTCGCCGCCGCGGAGCCGCTGCTGGCGGACCTCCTCGAGCGGACGACCGCGCTCGGCCTGCGCCGGCTGCGCGCGCACACCCTGTCGTGGCTGGCCCTCGCCCGGATGAGGGGGGCCACCGCCGGTGCGGCGGCCCTGCTCGACGAGGCCGTCGCGGTGTTCCGGGAGCTCGACGACCGGTTCGGCCTCGCCTTCGCCCTGCTGTCCCGGGGTCAGCTGGCGGTCGTCTCGGACGACCCGGGCCGGGCGCGGCCCCTGCTGCTCGACGC
>CAXSIB010000480.1:0-2839 GCA_964237095.1 uncultured Actinomycetales bacterium | reverse complement strand
AGGGGGTGGTCACCCAGGCCCTCGTCCCGCGCAGCGACGGCAAGGGCCGGGTCGTCGTGGTCGAGGTGATGATCGCCACCGCCGCGATCCGCAACCTGATCCGCGAGGGCCGTCCGCACCAGATCCGGTCGTTCCTGCAGTCCTCCCGCGACCTCGGGATGATCAGCTTCGACCAGCACCTGGCCCAGCGCTTCCAGGAGGGGACGGTCAGCATGAACACCGCCCTCGAGATCGCGCACGACCCGAACGAGTTCCGCCGCCTGGCCCGGATCTGACCGTGACCACCACACCGACCGTGAACGAACCCACCGCGAGGGGCGCCCGCACATGACCGCGACGATGTTCAGCTACGAGGCGGTCGACGCGGCCGGCTCGATCCAGAAGGGCAAGACGCAGGCGGAGTCGGCCGACAAGGTCGCGCAGTTCCTGGCCGGGCAGAAGCTCACCCCGATCAAGGTCTCGAAGGCGGGGGTCGGGCTCAACGCCGACTTCAAGCTGCCGGCGATCCGGACGCGGACCACCCTCAAGGACCTCGTCCCGTTCACCCGCCAGTTCTCCTCGATGATGTCGTCGGGTCTCACCCTGCTGCGGACGCTGGCGATCCTCGAGGACCAGACGGTGAAGCCGAAGCTCAAGGAGGCCGTGCACAAGGTCCGCTCCGACGTCCAGGGCGGCATGACGCTCTCGACCGCGATGTCCCACCACCCCGACCACTTCCCGTCCCTGATGATCGACATGGTCAGGGCCGGGGAGACGGGCGGCTTCCTCGACAGCGCGCTCAGCCGGCTCGCGACCATGTACGAGGCGGACAACAACCTCCGCGGGACGATCAAGTCCGCGCTGACCTACCCGGTCATCGTCCTGATCTTCTCGTTCCTCATGGGCACCGGCGTCATCATCTTCATCGTCCCGATCTTCGAGCGGATGTTCGCCAGCCTCGGCGGCAAGCTCCCGCTGCCCACCCAGATCATGGTGACCCTCTCCCACAACATGCTGTGGATCGCGCCGATCCTGGCCATCGCCGCGGTCACGGGCAACTACTTCTTCCGCCGCCAGCTCCGCCGGAGCTTCGCGTTCCGGCTCCTGGTCGACAAGGTGAAGCTGAAGCTCCCCGTGTTCGGGCTGCTGTACTCGAAGGTCGCGATCAGCCGCTGGGCCCGCAACCTCGGCACCCTGGTCTCGGTGGGCGTCCCGCTGCTGGAGGCCCTCGAGATCGTCGGCGGCACGTCGGGCAGCGCCGTCATCAGCGAGGCCATGGTCGAGGTGAGCGCCGCGGTCCGCGAGGGCAACCAGGTGTCCGGTCCGCTGTCCAAGCACCCGCTGTTCCCGACGATGGTCGTGCAGATGCTGGAGGTCGGCGAGGAGACCGGGCAGGTCACGGAGATGCTCGACAAGACCGCCGACTACTACGACCGTGAGGTGATGACCGCCACCGAGGCCCTCACGTCCGCCCTCGAGCCGCTGATGGTCGTCATCATGGGCGCGGTCATCGGGGTCATGGTCGTCTGCCTGTACCTGCCGATGTTCACCATCTACCAGCACATCGGGGCCTGAGGCCCACGGCCGGGCCGGTCGCGGTGGAGGACGGGGGGAAGACCGGTGGCGGTACCGTCGCGGGTGAGCGCGCGTGCCTCGCGCGCCCACCGGTCGAAGATCAGCCTGGTCGAGCTGGTCGTCGCCCTCACCGTCGTCGGCGTAATCACCGCGATCGCGCTGACGGTCTACGTCCGATTCCAGCGGATCACCATGGACCGGGTCGCGGAGTCCGACCTGTACACCGCGGCGGGGGTCCTGACCGACTGCCAGGCCGACTCGACCGCGCCGTCGGTCGACTTCGCCGTCCGGGCCGGGACCCCGATGCAGCCCTGCCCCGGGAGGGTCCTGTCGGTGAGCACGGGTACCGTGCTCACCTACACCGCCGGCCGGTTCGGCGGGTTGTGGGTCGTGCGGGCGAGCAACAGCCGCGGCCGGCCGACGTACTACTGCTACGACGCGGCGACCAGCAGCGGGATCGCCACCGTCGACCGGCCCGAGACCCTGTGCTGACCCCGCCCCCCTCGGCGGCGCCCCGCGGGAGGCCGAGGACGAGGGACCGGGCGAGCCGGCTCCGCGAGCGCCGCATCGCCGGTGAGTCCGGCTTCACCCTGATCGAGCTCCTGGTCGTCGTCGTGATCATCGGCGTCCTGATCGCGATCGCGATCCCGGTGTACCTGAACTACCAGAAGGGCGCCAAGGACAAGGCCGCGGCCGCCGACGTCCGCAGTGCCGTCGGGATCCTCGAGCAGTGCAAGGTGGACAACGGCGCCTACCCCGTGCTGTCGCTCACGGTGCCCGTGCCCGGTGGCTACGCCTTCGCCGCCTGCCCCGGCGGGACCATCAGCTTCAGCAATGCCACCACGCTCCGGTTCTACTCGAGCACGGTCACCGGCCAGGACGCCTACGTGATGGCCGCGTCCGCGGACGGTGGCTCGGGAAAGGTCTACTGCTACAGCAGCACCGCCGCCGGTTCCATCAGCACGACGACCACCCCGTTGACGGCCTACCGCGCCGTCTGCAACCCCTGACCGCTCAGGTCAGCCGACACGGTGCCGAAGAACCCGCCGTGGAGCGACGCCCCACGACGAGGCCGGGAACTCATCGGAGGCTGCTGTGACGACCGAGGTCAGTGAGCGCAACACGGTCGACCGCCGCACCCGGCTCCGCGGTCACCGCACCGGAGCTGAGTGCGGCTTCACCCTGATCGAGCTCCTGGTCGTCGTCGTCATCATCGGAATCCTCATCGCCATCGCGATCCCGGTGTACCTGAACTACCAGAAGGGCGCCAAGGACAAGTCCGCCG
>CAXSIB010000479.1:0-2841 GCA_964237095.1 uncultured Actinomycetales bacterium | reverse complement strand
CCCCGGCCGCCTCCGCGGAGCCGACCCCGGCCGCGAGCGCGCCGGCGGCGACCCCGCCGGCCGCGACCGAAGGTGACGGGTCCGCCTGACGACACCCACGCCGCCGAGCACGACCGCCGCCGGGACCGCACCGGCCGACCGCCAGAGATGACCGCCAGCCCCCCGCACACGCCAGCCCGTGCGGGGCGAGAACGAGGAGCACAGCCGTGCCGAAGATGAAGACCCACTCGGGGTCGAGCAAGCGATTCAAGATCACCGGCAGCGGGAAGATCATGCGTCGCCAGGCCAACCGGAACCACCTGCTCGAGAAGAAGTCCTCCACCCGGACCCGGCGCCTCGCCGGGGACGTCGCCCTCTCACCCGACGACTCGAAGCGCATCCGCCGCCTCCTCGGCCGCTGAGCCCACCCGCCGCGGCCTCGGCCGCGGTGGGTGCCACCGCGCTCTCCCGACGTCGGGCCGCCGACGGCGCCCGACCCCGACCGACCGGTCCTGACCGGCCTCCCCTGACAGGAGCACTCCCGTGGCACGTGTGAAACGGGCAACGAACGCCCAGAAGAAGAGGGTCACCACCCTCGAGCGGGCCAGCGGCTACCGCGGCCAGCGCTCACGGCTCTACCGCAAGGCGAAGGAGCAGGTCACCCACTCCCTCGTCTACGCCTACCGCGACCGCCGCGCCCGCAAGGGCGACTTCCGCCAGCTCTGGATCGTCCGGATCAACGCCGCGTCCCGGGCCAACGGGATGACGTACAACCGGTTCATCCAGGGCCTGAAGGTGGCCGGCGTCGAGCTGGACCGCAAGGTCCTCGCCGACATCGCGGTCCGTGACGAGGCCGCGTTCGCGCACCTCGTCGGGGTCGCCCGGTCCGCTCTCGACGGGGCCAATGAGGCCGTCGCCTGAGCGGTCCGACCCCCGTGCCGCCACCCGCGGCACGCCCGTCCGGCACCAGGGCCCGGGACCCGCGACTCACGCGGGCCCGGGCCCTGTCGTCGCGTGCGGTCCGCGAGCGCCGCGGCCGGTTCCTCGTCGAGGGGCCGCAGGCCGTCCGCGAGGCCCTCGCCGACCCCGGCCGGGTCACGGAGGTCCTCGCCACCGCCGACGCCGACGCGCGGCACCCCGAGCTCCGCCGGGCCGCCGAGCAGGCCGGCGTGGAGTGGGGTGAGGTCGCCGCCGCCGAGCTGGCCACCGTCACCGAGACGGTCTCCGGCCAGGGGATCGTGGCGGTCGCCCGGCTGCTCACCGCCGATGTGGACGCGGTCTTCGCCGACCGGCCACGGTTCGTGGCCGCGCTCTGCGACGTCCGTGACCCGGGGAACGCCGGCACCGTGATCCGCACCGCCGACGCCGCCGGGGCCGACGCCGTCGCACTCCTCGGGGACGCCGTCGACCCGCACAACGGCAAGTGCGTCCGCGCGAGTGTGGGCAGCGTCTTCCACCTCCCGCTGCTCCGCGGGCTCACCGTCGCCGCGGGAGTGGCCGCCGCCCGCGCCGCGGGGCTGCAGGTCCTCGCCGCGGACGGCGCCGGCGGCGTCGAGCTGACCTCGGCCGCGGCCTCCGCGCTGCTGGCGGCACCGACGCTGTGGCTGTTCGGCAACGAGGCCCACGGGCTCGGTGACGTCGAGCTGGCCCTGGCCGACCAGGCGGTCCGGATCCCGATCCACGGCCGCGCCGAGAGCCTCAACCTCGCCACCGCCGCCGCGCTCTGCCTCTACGCCTCGGCGACGGCCCGGCACCGCTGAGCCGCGGTCTGGCGGTCCGGCCGGCCGGCCCGTCCCTCCCGGTGGCCGGCCGACGTCCGGGGCGAGGATCGACGACCCCGATCTGCACGCAACGGCCCGGGAGCCACCGGTGACGGCCTGAGCGCCGGTTGCGTGCAGATCGCGGTCGCCAGCGGGTCCGCGGCCGACCTGACGATGCCCACAGGCACCGGGGGCACGATCGGGCGGTGGCCGGAGCCGGGGGCGAGGTCAGCCGTGGGCCCGCCGCCGCACCGCTGGGCCGGTCGTCGCCAGGACTCGCGTCGTCCGCCGCGTCGTCCGGGCTGTCCTCGGGGCCGCCGTCGTCGCTCGCCGTCGGGTCGGCGACGCAGCCGGCCGCCGCGCCGCCGCGCGGTCCCGGGCGGCTGCCGGCACTCGACGGGATCCGGGCGCTGGCGGCCCTGTGGGTGCTGGCCCACCACGCCTACCTGACCGTCTACCCGACCGGCGCCCCGGTCGCGCCGGGCCTCGCCGTCCGCCTCCTCACCGGGTGGCTGGCGTACGGGCACTTCGCGGTGGTCGCGTTCCTCGTGGTGTCCGGGTACTCCCTCGGGATCGGCGCGGGCCGCCACGGGCACCGCGTGCCCGGTGGCGTGTGGGGGTTCGTCCGGCGCCGGGTCCGGCGGGTGCTGGTCCCGTACTGGGCCGCCCTGGCCGTCTCGATCGCCCTCGCGACCACGGTGCTGGGCCGGCGCACCGGCACCCACTGGGACGTCGCCCTCCCGGTGACCACCCGCGGGGTCGTGCTGCACGCGCTGGTGCTCCAGGACGTCGCCGACCCGGCGCAGATCAACCACGCCATGTGGTCGATCGCGATCGAGTGGCACCTCTACCTCCTGCTCCCGCTGCTGCTCGCGTTCCGTCGCCGGGCCGGGCCCGCGGTGGCGACCGCCGTGACGGTCGCGGCCTCGATGGTGCTGGCCCGGCTGTGGTGGCCCGCGGGACTGACGTGGCGGGGGGAGGCCGGGCTGCTCGGCTGCTTCGTCCTCGGCCTCGCCGCCCGGGAGGTCGCCGTCCGCGCGCCCGCCCTGCGGTGGACCCTTGTGCCGACCGTCGCGCCGACCCGCCGGGGGCGCGGGCGCGG
>CAXSIB010000478.1:0-2851 GCA_964237095.1 uncultured Actinomycetales bacterium | reverse complement strand
CGGTCAGCAGGTTGACGGCCAGGACGAACACCGCGAACAGCAGGGCGACCGCCTGCACCACCGGGTAGTCCCGGGTGGACACCGAGGCGACGAGCAGGCTCCCGAGCCCGGGCAGGGAGAACACGTTCTCGACGATGACGGTCCCGCCGACGAGGAACGCGAGGTTGACGCCGAAGACGACGACGACCGACACGATTGAGTTCCGCAGGACGTGCCGCACCAGCACGGCCCCGGGGCTGATGCCCTTGAGCCGGGCCGTCGTCACGAAGTCGGCCTCGAGGACGGCGATCGTGCTGGCCCGCAGCGACCTGACCAGCACGGTGGAGAACGGGATGGCCAGGGTCACCCCCGGCAGCACGAGGTGGAACAGGTGCGACGAGAACGTCCCGCCCCAGCCGCCGATCGGTGCGGTGTCGAGCTTCACCCCGAACACCAGGATGAGCAGGATGCCGAGCAGGAAGCCCGGCAGCGCGAAGCCCACGGTGAAGACGACGCGGGTCACCTGGTCGAAGACCCCGCCGCGGCGCAGGGCGGCGACCACCCCGACCGGGACCGCGAGCGCGACGGTGAAGACGCCGGCGACGGCCAGGAGCAGCATGGTCGGCCCGAGACGGGCGCCGACCACGCTGCCCACCGACGTCTTGTAGTAGTAGGAGTAGCCGAACGAGCCGTCCAGCGCCGACCGGCAGAAGTCGAGGTACTGGACCCAGATCGACTTGTCCAGGCCGAGCGAGCGGTTCAGCACCAGGGCCTGGGCCGGGGTGTACCGGTTGCCGAGGATCTGCTGGGCCGGGTCGCCGGGGACGATCCGGATCAGCAGGAACGTCACCACGGTGATCCCGATCAGGAGCGGCACCAGCTGGGCGAGCCGCTGCCACGTCAGTCCGAGTCGCTGCACGGGTCCTCCCTCCTCTCGTCCGGCCGGCGTGGTGTCGGGTACGCCGCGCGGTCAGTGCGCGGCGACGGTCAGGGTCAGCAGGGACTGGTTGTAGTTGCCGAGCGGGGAGACCTTGAAGCCCGACACCCAGTCGCCCAGGGCGTAGCGGTACGGGGAGTAGACGAGGGGCAGGAACGGCACCTGGTCGGCGAGGATCTGCTGGACCTGCGCGTACATCGCGGCCCGCTTCTTCGTGTCGGTCTCCGACCGGGCCGCGGCGACCAGCCCCGACGCGGTCTTGTCCACCCAGAACGTGTTGAAGGCATTGGCCCCGCCGTTGCCGTCGGCCCCGTAGGTGGCGACCTCGTCCGGGTCGATGATGTCGTTGGTCCAGTAGCGCTCGCCCATGCCGGTCTTGCCGCTGTCCTCCTTGTCGTAGGCGGTCACCAGCTCGTAGGACTGGATCGTCACCTTGATCCCGACCTTCGCCAGCTGGGACTGCAGGACGATGGCCTCGGCGGAGCCGGCCGCGTCGCCGGACACCGTGATCAGGTCCACGTCGAAGCCCGTGGGGACCCCGGCCGCCGCGAGCAGGCTCTTCGCCTTGGCCAGGTCCTGCTTAGGCACCGGCAGCGAGGCGTCCCAGTACAGCATCTTGTACGGCATGAACGAGCTGGCCGGCACGCCGTGGCCCTGGTAGGCCAGGGTGTTCAGCTCGTCGAGGTCGACCGCGTACTTCACCGCCTGGCGCACCCGGACGTCGTCCAGCGGCTTCACCTTGGTCGACATCTGCAGGAAGTCGACGCGGGTCGAGGGGAACAGGGCGACGTCCAGGCCCGGGAACTTCGCGATCTGGTCCAGCAGGTTGCCCGGCGGGTTCTCGATGATGTCGACCTTCTTGCTCTGCAGCTGCAGCACCCTCGTGTTGTCGTTGGTGACGACCATGATCTTGACCGTCTTGATCTTCGGCGGGGTGCCGTAGTAGTGCGGGTTGACGGCCAGGTCCACCTCGGTGTCCGGGGAGTAGCTGGAGATCGTGAACGCCCCGCTGGTGACCGGGTGGGTGAAGAACGCCTTGTCGGCCGTCACGCTCTTCTGCGGCAGGATCGCGTAGGCGTACATCGCGAGGTCGGCCAGCAGCGGCGCGTGGGGCACGCTCAGCCTGATCGTCACCGTGGTCGGGTTCGTCGCGGTCACCGACTTCACCGGGGTCAGCAGGAAGCCCCAGCCGCCCTTGAGGTTGCGGGCGCGGTCGATCGAGAAGACCGCGTCGGCCGCGGTGATGGTCGAGCCGTCGGAGAACTTCGCGGGCCGCAGGTGGAAGGTGTAGGTCAGCTGGTCCTTCGAGACGTCCCACGAGGACGCCAGGTCCGGCCCGATCGTGGTCCCGGTGACGTCGGCCTGGACGAGGCGCGCGTAGAGGGCCTGGTCGATCCAGATGGACTCGTTGACCGCGTTCTGGGCCGGGTCGAGGGTGTCGATCTTGACGGCGTTGGCGATGATCAGCGTGTCGAGCGACGCCACCGCCGACCCGGTCGTCCCCGTGGTCCCGCTCGCGGTCGCGTCCCCGGCGGGCGCGGAGGCCGCCGGCGTGCCCGAGCCGGCGTCCGTGCCGTTGACGTTGCTGCTGCACGCGGCGAGGAAGCCGGCCGCGGCCGCACCGGCGGCCCAGCCGAGGACCCGCCGCCGGTCGGGGATCGCCATGGTGACGCGCAGGCGCGGGGGGTTCTCGCCGGGGGTGGAGCTCATCACGGTCTCCTGGAGGTCGTCGGGGGTGCGGCGCTCGCCGGTGGCGCGGCGCTCGTCGGTGGGGTCGGGCCCGTCGACGGCGTCGTCGACGGTGGGTAGAGGTGGCAGGCCACGGTCGCGCCCGGCCCGGTGGCGACCGGTTCGGGTCGCACGTGCGTGCAGCGGTCCATCACCGCGGGGCACCGGGTGTGGAAGGGACAGCCCGCCGGCGGGTCGGCCGGGTCG
>CAXSIB010000477.1:0-2864 GCA_964237095.1 uncultured Actinomycetales bacterium | reverse complement strand
CGCCCCGGACCCGGCCCGCACCGCCCGCGGCCGTGCGCTGGCCGGCGCCCACACCTGGGACGCCGCCGCCGGGGCCCACCTGGACTTCTACGCCGGTCCCGCGGAGGGAGCCGCTTCGGCCGCAGACGGAGTTCCCTGGACCGACACCTAGTTCGAGCTCGTCCTTCCAGAAGATGAGTCTGGTGAGCTGCGGAGGTCTGGTGGACGAGTTCGAGAACCCGTACAGGCCCGGTGCGGGAACTCCCCCGCCCGTCCTTCGACATCGTGACGACCTCCTGACGAGCTTCGAGACCCTCCTCCGGCGCGCTGCCGCGGGCCGGCCGGGCGAGAGCGTCATGCCGATCGGACTGCGGGGCGTCGGCAAGACAGTCCTCCTCAACCGCTTCTGCGAGCTCGGTGAGAGACACCACTTCGAGGTCGCGGTCATCGAGGCGACAGAGGCTCGTGACTTCCTCGTCAAGTTGACCGGTCGGCTACGACAGATCCTCCTGCGGTTCGAGTCGCGAAGCGTCTCCGCGAAGGTCCACCGTGCCCTACGGATACTCAGTCCTTCTCGTACACGTTGCCCGATGGTTCATCGATCGCCCTCGACGTCGATGCGCTGCAGGGGAGCGCTGACAGTGGCAACCTCTCGGACGACCTGATCCAGTTGTTCGAGGCTGTCGGCGAGGCCGCCGCCGACCGGGGGCTCGGGACCCTGCTCGCGATCGATGAGTCGCAGTACCTCACTGCCGATGAGCTGAGCGGCTGTTCTCGTTCCCGGAGATCGGACGGTTGTCGTCCGTGGACGCGCAGGAGGCGCTGGTGCTCCCCGCCCGGGAGAACCGCGTCGACTTCACCCCGCTGCGGTGCAGGCGGTCATGGAGCAGTCCGACGGCTACCCATACTTCTTGCAGGAATGGGGCTACCAGGCCTGGAACCACGCTTCGGGCCAGAAGATCACTCAGGCTGATGTCGATGCTGCGACCCCCGTCGTCCTGCAGACATTGGACAACAACTTCTTCCGGGTGCGGTACGACCGTCTGACGCCGGCCGAGAAGGCGTATCTGCGCGCCACGGCATCCCTGGGAGCCGGCCCCCACAGGTCGGGCGACATCGCGGCAAGGCTCGGTACCCGGGTCGAGTCGGTCGCTCCGCGTCGGGGCGGCTTGATCGCAAAGGGAATGATCTGGAGCCCCGCCCACGGTGACACCGCCTTCACGGTGCCACTGTTCAACGAGTTCCTCAATCGTGTGCCCGAAGCGGGTACTTGACCTGTGGCGGTACAGCAGAGCCCGGGGGCGCCGTCGGACGTCGGTCCGGGACAGGGCGAGCCGGACTCGGACGCCGGCGACGCGGCAGCTCAGGCCATCGCGGGGGCGGTTTGCGCGAGGGAGCCGACCAGGTGCGCCACGACGTGCTCGGCGTCGCGCCCGACGGCGGCGAACCGGCCCGAGCCCCAGGTGTGCATCCACGGCAGGCCGAGGAAGTAGAGGCCGGGGACGTCGGTGATGCCGCGGTGCTGCTCGGGGTACCCGTGGTCGTCGAAGACCGGGATGTCGATCCAGCCGTAGTCCTTGCGGTACCCGACCGCCCAGACCACGCTGGTGATCCCGGCGGCGGACAGGTCCACCTCGCTCTCCCGGTCCGCGTCGGACGGCGGCGCCCAGACCGGGACGTAGCGCGTCTCGGGCGGTGCTGCCAGTCCCTGCGAGGTGATCCAGGCGTCGATGAGGTCCTTGATCGACTCGGCCACCGCGTCGGCGTGGTCGAGGTCGGTCCGCAGGTCAGCCCCGAACCGGGCCGTCACGGCACCGTCGGGGCCGGCCGCGAGGTCCAGCAGCCGGCCGTGCAGGTGGAGACCCTCGGCGGCGAACCGGCGCAGGTCGATGTCGTGGCCGCCGTCGCGCCCGGTGACGTAGTGGTTGGTCTTGTCCCGGGCCTGCGAGGCGCCCGGCCCGAACCCGACGGGCTCGTCGTAGACGCCCATCTGCTCCAGCCAGGTCATGCAGTCCCGGCCCCGGTAGCGGCGTGCCACCCGCGGCGCGGACCCGATCGCCAGGTGCACCTCGCGCCCGGCCCGGTGGAGGTCCTCCGCGATCTGGGCCCCGGACTGGCCGGTGCCCACGACCAGCGTCGCCCCCGCCGGCAGCTGGCCGGGGCCGCGGTAGGCACTCGAGTGCAGCTGGAGCACCGCCGGGGGGAAGGCGGCGGCCAGCGGGGGGACCACCGGGGTGTGGTACCCGCCGGTGGCGACGACGACCGCCGACGCCCGCACGGTCCCCTCGGTGGTGTCGACCTCGTAGCCGCCGCCCTCCCCGTGCCCGGCCCCGGGACGGACCCCGGTCACGGTGACCTGCTCGTACACCGGGGCGTCGAAGGACCGCGCGTAGGAGCGCAGGTACTCCAGGATCTCCGCGCGCAGCATGAAGCCGTCGGGGTCGGTGCCGCCGAAACCGCCCGCGCCGTAGGGGTAGCCGGGCAGCCGGCACTGGAAGTTCGGCGTCACCAGGCAGAAGGTCTCCCAGCGCCGGCTGACCCAGTCGCTGCCGATCCGGTCGCGCTCGAGGACGACGTGGTCGACCCCCGCGTCGGTCAGCAGGCGGCTCGCGGACAGCCCGGCCTGCCCGCCGCCGACCACGACGACACCGGTCTCGCTCTGCATCCCCCCAGCCAACGACGGCCCTGTTGCCGTCCGGTTTCCGGCGGAACACGGTCGTGTGACCCGGCCGCCGAGCCGGTGACCGCCGGCCCCGACCTGCGGGTCGCCGAGGAGACCGTGCGCCGCTGGATGGCGGCCGCCGCCGAGGTCGTCCCGCACGGCGACGGGGGACAGGTGCTCGTGATGGCCGACCCCGCGTTGCCGCCGGTGCAAGCGCTCGTGC
>CAXSIB010000476.1:0-2866 GCA_964237095.1 uncultured Actinomycetales bacterium | reverse complement strand
CCGTCGCCACGTCGCGCTCGTCGGGGCGCTGACCGCGGCCCGGACGGTGGCGACGCTGGCGGCCGGGGTCGCCCTCGCGTGGCTGCTGGCCGGGCTGTTCGACGGGATCGGCGGCCACGGGCACCCGGCGGGCGCCGCCCGGGTCGGGCCGACCGCCGCGGTGGTCGTGTTCGTGGCCGCCGTGGCCGTGCGGGCCGCCGCCGACGGGCTGCTGGAGCTGGCGGGCACCCGGGCCGGGGACCGGGTCCGCAGTGACCTCCGCCGCCACGTGTTGGCGACCGCGGCGGCGGACCCGCTCGCCCTCGCCGGGGACGCCGAGTCCCCCGCGGCCGCCGCCGGGCCCGGTCTCGACGCCGTCGCCACCCACCTCCGCCAGGTCCTCCCGGCGATGGTCGCCGCCGGGGTCGCGATCCCCGCCACCCTCGCCGTCGTCGCGTGGGCCGACCCGCTGTCCGCGCTCCTGCTCGCGCTGTGCGTCCCGCTGACCGTCGTGCTGCTCGCCCTCGTCGGCTCGAACACCGCCCGGGTCGCGGGAGCCGCCCGCGACGCCGCGGTCGCCCACACCGCCCGCCTGCTCGACCTGCTCGCGGGTCTCGCGACGATGAAGGTCCTCGGGCGCGACGCCGCCGCCCTGCGCGCCCACGCCCGCCAGGGCGCCCGCGTCCGGGCCGACACCGCGCGGGCGCTGCGCCGGGCCGCCCTGTCGGGTCTCGTGCTGGACCTCAGCGCGACCCTGTCGGTGGCGGTCGTCGCCGTCGACGCGGGGCTGCGGCTGCGCGCCGGTGACCTCGCGCTGCGACCGGCGCTCGTGGTGCTCGTCCTGGCCGCGGAGGTGTTCCTGCCGCTGCGCACGGTCGGCGCCCGCCACCACGCGGCCGTCGACGGCCAGCTCGCGCTGGCCGCCGTCCTCGACCTGACCGCCCCCACCACCCGGACCACCACCGCAGCCGCGGACACCCTGGACACCCTGGCCGCCACGGCGCCGGACGCGGGGTGCGCCGCCCAGCTGACCGCCGTCACCGCCGGCTACCCGGGCGGCGGCGGACCCGTGCTCCGCGGGACCGACCTGACCGTCCGCGTCGGGGAGCTGGTCACCGTCCGCGGGTCGAGTGGCGGCGGCAAGTCCACCCTGGCGGCGATCCTGACCGGCGCACTGGCCGCCGGGTCGGGGCAGGTGCGGTGCGGGCCGGTCGTCTGGTGTCCGCAGCGACCGCAGCTGACGCAGGCGACCGCGGGGGACGAGGCCCGCCTCGGCGACCCGGTCGCGACCCGCGCCGAGGTGGACGCCGCGCTCGCGGCGTGCGGGGCCCCGGCCGCCGCCACTGCGCTCGACCCCGACGGGACCGGGGTGTCGGCCGGGCAGCGGCGCCGGGTCGCCGTCGCCCGCACGCTGCTGCGGGCGCGGGCCGTCCGCCGTGCCGGTGGGGTCGCGCTGGTGGTGCTGGACGAGCCGAGTGAGGACCTCGACGGGGTCGCCGAGCAGCGGGTCGTCGACGTGGTGCGCGAGCTGCGGGCCGGCGCCGGCGTGCTCGTCGTCAGCCACTCCCCCGCCCTCGCCGCCGCCGCGGACCGCTGCCTCACCCTCGTCGACGGACTCCTGCAGCCCGTCCGACCAGCCGACCTGGACGACCCGGACGACCCGGACGACCCGGACGACCCGGACGACGAACCGGCCGCCGGACCCGACGCGACCCTGCGCGCCCGGGTCCCCGCCCGCCGGACCGCCTCCCGCGACGAGGACGCCAGCCCCGCCGACGCCACGGTCGCCCGCGACCTCCGCCGGCTCGTCGTCCGCGCGGTCGGACTCGGCGCGCTGGCCGCCGTCGCCACGGTCGGGACCGCGGGATCCTCGGCCTGGCTGGTCCTGCGGGCCGGGCAGCACCCGGACCTGTCGGTGCTGGGCCTCGCGGTCGTGGGGGTGCGGGCGGGGGCGATCCTGCGGTGCGTCGCCCGCTACGGCGAGCGGCTCGCCGGGCACCGGGTCAGCCTGCTGCTCGCGGAGCGGTCCCGGACGCGGACCCTGGCCGCCCTCGTGCCGCTGGTGCCGGCCGGGCTGGCGCGGTGGGGTCGGGGCGACCTGCTGCACCGGCTCAGCAGCGACGCGGACGCCGAGGCCGACGCGGTCGGCCGCGGGCTCCTGCCGGCCGCGGGTGCCGTGGTCACCGTCGCGGCCGCGACCGGGGTCGTCGCCCTCGTCTCCCCCGCCGCCGCCGGGGTCCTCGCGGGCCTGCTCGCCGCCGCCGTCGCCGCCGGCCTCGTCGCCACCCGCGACCGGACCGCGGACGGTCCCGGCCGGCGCGCCACCGTCGCCGACGGGCAGGCCCGGCGGGACGCGGCGGTCGTGTCCCTCGCGCGCGCCGGGGTCGAGCTGTCGGTGCTCGGGGCGCTGCCCAGGGAGCTGGACCGCCTCGCGGCCACCGACCACGCCCTCGCCCGGGCGGCCCGACCCCTGCACCGGCTCGAGGCCAGCGGGACCGCGGTCGCCGGCCTGCTCACCGGGCTCGCGCCGGTCGCCGTCCTGGCCGCCCTGGTCGTCCTGGTCGGCCGCGGGACCGTCCCCGCGCACGGTCCTGTGCTGGTCGGGGTCCTCACGCTGGTGAGCATCCCGGCCGCGGAGGCCGCGGGGACGCTGTCCGGTCTGCTGCCGGTCCTCGCCGACGCCCGGGCCCGCCGCCGCTCGCTCGCCGCGCTGCTCGCCACCGCGCCACCCGTGCCCGTCCCGGCGGTGCCCACCCGGGTGCCGGCCGGTCCGCTGGCCCTGGACGCACGCGGTCTCGGCGTCGACCGCGGCGGCCACCGGGTGGCCGGCCCGATCGACCTCCGCACCGGGGCCGCCGGGACGACGGCGCTCGCCCCGACCCGACGG
>CAXSIB010000475.1:0-2868 GCA_964237095.1 uncultured Actinomycetales bacterium | reverse complement strand
CAGGTGCTGGTCCGGTCCGGGCATGAGCCACCGGGTCGGATAGGTCACCGTGCCGTCGCCGTTGTGCGAGCCGCCCACCGGGAGGGGCTCGTTGATGTTGACCGTGACCCCGCCGATGGAGTTGACGAGGACCTTGAACGCGGTCAGGTCCACGGCCAGGAAGTAGTCGATCGGCAGGTCCAGGGAGTACTGCAACGCGAGGGCGAGCGCGTCGGCGCCGGGGTAGTCCGTCTTACCGACGGCGCCCGGGTGCTCGATCGGCACGTCGTTGTCGATGGCGTTGATGAGGTTGTCCCCGTTGCTGCCGACCCCGCAGCCGGTGTCATCGACCTTCCACCCGTGGGGGTACGCCTGTCCGAGGGCGCTGGCCGGATCCCAGTCCAGGCGGCACAGATTACGGGGGACCGAGACCAGCAGCACCTTACCGGTGACGGTGTCGATGCTCGCGATGACCATGGAGTCGGTGCGGGTTCCGGCCCGGTCGGGCCCGGCGTCGGAGCCGATCAGCAGGATGTCCAGCCGGCGACGCTGCCAGCTGTAGGGGGTCACCGCCCTCGCGGTCGGGGTGGCCCCGGGCGACGCCGACGCGGACGTGGAGTCCGTGGGCGCCCCGGGGACGTTGCCGTCACCGAGGGCGGTGACCGGCCGGACCCTGACCAGGGTCCCCAGGACCTGCTGCGACGTCAGCAGCACGTTGGCGCCCAGGACGAGCGGCGTCGACACCGCCAGACACAGGACCCCGACGAGGATCGACCCGCCCACCCGCTCACCCGTCCCGGCCGCGGCGGGGCGCAGCGCCCGGTGGCTGACGATGGTCACGACCGACCAGGCCACCGCCACGACGACCGCGACGACCGCGCCGCGGCGCAGGGTCGCCGGGTCCAACGCCCGGTCCAGCAGATGCCCGGTGGACGTGCCCACGTAGAGGACCAGCCCGACCGCCACGGCGACGGTCGCGACGAGGACCGCCACGCCGCTGCGCACCCGGCCCGCGGCGATCAGTCCTGCCCCGGGGACGATCGCCCCCAGGACCGTGAACAGCACCACCGCGATCGGGGAGCGTCGCCGCGGCTCGCCCGCACCGTCGGTGTCTGCCATCGAGCTCCTTCCACACCAGCTGCCGTGCCGCGGTCCCGACCGGCCGTCGGTCATGCTCGCACCCGGTCTGACGCTCGGCGCGACCGCCGGGTTCGCGGAGCGCTCCACCGCCGGTGTCAGGGCGTGGACCCACGCCGCTACGGCGCCGGCGAGCTGCGTGGGGGAGCGGTGACCGCGGCCGGCACCCCGAAGCGGGTCAGGGTGATGGTCGTGGTGAAGGTCTGAAGGGTGACGGCGTCCGACTCGTCGCTCGCGTCGGCCCTGGTGGCCAGCTGATCGGTGTAGGCGAGCCGGCGGAGCCGGCCGGCTCCGTCGATCCACACCAGGACGTTGAGGCGAGCGGAGCCGGTGGAACGCTCAAGCTGGCGCAGCGCGAGCCGGGTCCCGTTCCCCGGGGCCGCAGCGGCGGCGGCGGCGAGCTCGGCGGTCCCGGCGTAGCAGGTGGTCACGACACCGCCGACGGACTGCGATCCCGCGGCGGTGACCGATGTCAATGCTCCGGACAGAGCCTGCAGCAGACCGACCGGGTTCACCGGGGTCCCGGCGTCCCGGTGGAGCGCCGGCGCGGCCAGGTCGGTCCGGGCCCACCCGCTGTCTTCCGTGCCGCGGAGATCAAGGACGGTGTACAGGACGTCGCCGATGAACCTCCACCGCCACGCGGCATTCCCGCTTGCCCGGTACCGCAGGTCCGCCGCGGCGGTGGGCAGGACCGCTGATCCCGTGCCGGTGTAGGACGCTTCACTGTCGGACCGGCCGCCGCCGCCGAAGCGGTCCGTGGAGTGGACGGTGAGAACCGTGGTCCCGGCGGCGGCGGTCGCCGCCCACACGTGGCGCACCAACCGAGTGATCTGACCCGGGTCGGCCCCCACCGGAGGCTGACCGCCCGCAGCGAAGACCACCGCCGCCGGTGGAATGGCGACCGCCGGATGACCGGAGTCGGTGCAACCACCGGTACCCATCAGAACGGCGAGGACGACCGGCGCCGCGACCCACCCGGCCACTGGGTGCGGTGCCCGACCACTCCTCAGCCCGATCACGACGTCTGTCTACCGTGCGGCCCGTCGGGACGCACGCGGCCGCCGGGTCGGCAACCGTCTTCGATGACCATCACCACGAGGAGGAGGTGCGCGGGTCACCGGTCGAGGTGGCCGATCATCAGCGCGACGCACGACCCGACGGCGCTGAACAACAGGAACAGCCCGGGCAGCGACTTCGTGAGGTACGCCACCCAGCTCGACCGGAAGACGGCCAGATAGATCAACCCTGGCACGGACGTGACGACGGCCCACTCGCCGATGCATTCGAAGAACCAGCCGTAGTCGAACGCCGAGCCAGCTCGGGTCGAGTGTCCGCCGGCGACCAGGATCGAGCCGAACAGCGGCCACGCCCCGAGACACAGGGCCACGATCTGGAAGCCGATCAGCAGACCGACCGCGAGGTTGCCACCCGTTCGGGTTCGAGGGGCGCGACGACCTGCCTCGGTCATGGCATCCCCGTTCACGACGTCCCGCCTCGACCGCGCGCGCCGACCGATGAGCTCGGCGAGAGCCTCAGGCCGAGAGAGCTCGCTGATCCCAGGTGGTGAAACCGCTCGAACCGGCGTCGGCGTCGGCGCCCGTCGGCGGCCCGCAGGAGGAGGACCAAGACCACCACGGCGATGACCGTGGCCAACCAGATCGTGTAGCACTCGACCAGCCGATCGGTGCGCACCGTCGTCAGCTGCTCCTTCGGCGAGCCGAACGTCACCACCGCCGGGAGTGGACCGACCTC
>CAXSIB010000474.1:0-2870 GCA_964237095.1 uncultured Actinomycetales bacterium | reverse complement strand
TTCCGCACGGCGATCCGGGACAAGAAGACCTTCCTGTACAACACGGGCCAGATCAAGCACATCACCGACTCGACCTGGAACCGCCCGCAGTACTACTCGGTCACCCGGCTGCCGCGCAACGGCAAGGCCACCGTCATCGCCGCCGGGCTCACCACGCCGCCGGTCAACGTCGGCGTCCGCAGCACGCCGAACTACGCCCACTTCACGGGCGCGGCCACCCACCACATCGCCGGCGGGCGCACCGTGTTCGCCGGGCCGCGCGCGGACCCGTTCCACGTCGACCTCGGCAGCGTGTTCGACCTCGCCGGCCTGCGCCCGTTCAACAACGACCACCTGATCAAGGAGAAGGTGATGCCCGGCGTCGACGGCCTGCAGGGCCTCAACGTCTCCACCATCGCCATCCAGGTCCCGATCTCCGACCTCACCCGGTTCCACAACCACCCGACCGACGTCATGAGCGAGAACGCGGTCATCGGCGTGTGGGCCACGGCCAGCCGGCAGCGGTCGCGGGTCTTCCACTCCGGGGCCGGGCAGTGGGTCAGCACCGGCCCGTTCGTCCAGGTGTCGCGCCTGGCGTTCCCGCTGTTCAACGAGCTGCTGGTCCCGATGGCGTCCAAGGACTACTGGAACGCCAACTCCCCCGACCGGGACAAGCAGTTCCGGGGCGGCGTCCTGCACCCGGAGCTGGCCGGGCTGCTGCCCGTCCTCTACCCGGGGGTCTTCCCGAACCTCGCGGCCTACAAGAAGCCGCGGGCCGACCTGTCGGCGATCATCCTCACCGGCATCCCGAAGGGCGTCATCAAGGGCTTCCAGAACTACACCGGGCCCGTCCTGTCCGACATGATCCGACTCAACGTCGCGGTCAAGCCGGCGAAGAAGGCGAGCAACCTCGGGATCATCGGCGGCGACCTCGCCGGGTTCCCGAACGGCCGCCGGGTCCCGGACGACGCGGTGACCGTCGAGCTGCGCGCGGTCGCCGGGGCGCTCATCCCCCTCGTCGACCCGTCCTACAAGCCGGACAAGGCGGCGTCCGCCGTCACCGACGGCACGAAGAACACGAACCCCGGGTACCTCCGGACGTTCCCCTACGTCGGCGTCCCCGCCGGCGGCTACCAGTCGACCGAGGGCATGCCCCACACCTGATCCCCAGCGGGCACAGGACGACCCGCCGTCCGGTCGGCGGCCCGGGCGGGTCGGGGGAAGATGGGGCGGGCAGCGGCGACGCTGCCCGCCCCGCCTCGTCGGGTGGGGCCCGGGCTCCGAGGGAGGACCATGGACACGGTGCAGGACAGCGGACCGGCGACCGGGACCGGGGGCGGTGTGCCGGTCCCGATCGAGGACAACAGCCATGCCGGCCAGGGATCGGTGCTCCTCGACATCGGCGGGGAGATCGGTGCTCTCGTGCTGCGGGCGACGGCGGCCATGGAGGGCGTCGAGATCGAGATCCGCCCGACCGGCAGCACCCCGTACGCCGACGGCAGCCCCAACGCCGACGGCGACCACGACGGGCACGACCACCACGGCGAGCACGAGGACGACGGCGACCCGCACGACCACGACCACCCGCACGACCACTCCCCCGGCCACGAGCACCACGGCGGGACGGCGCACGGCCACCGGCTCGTGCACGTGGCGGTGCTGAAGCGCCCGTCGCCGGAGGGCGAGCAGTGGGCGGCGGTCTTCCCCGACCTCCACGAGGGGACCTACGACCTCTACGTCCGCCCCGCGGAACCCGTCGCGCTCTCGGTGACGATCGCGGGCGGCAGCGTCACCCAGGCCGACTGGCCGGCCCCGACGGGCTGACCGGCTCGACCGCCCCGGCCAGCTCCGCCGAGCGCCCCCGGCGGCCCACCGGAGCGAGCCCGCGCACGTCCCGACCGCGCCCGACGGCCGCGCCACCGAGGCGAGCCCGCGCACCGGCCGACCACGGTGGGGTGGGTGGGGCGGGAGTCACCCCCACCCGCCTCAGCGGGCCCACCGGCGTCGAGAAGTGCTCGCGCCGACCCGTGAGCGCGGTGCGGGGGGCCGCTCGGGCCTCGGTCCGTCGGGCTGACCCGCACCGCCGGGGGTTGCGCCCCGGCGGGGCCCACGGCTGACCTCGAGTGGCGTGTTCTGCCCGCTCGGCGGGTAGGACACGCCACTGGGCGGGCCGGGCGTCGCCCGGCCGGCTCCACCGTCCCGGATCGACAGCCCACGGGGGTCTTCACGACCTCGACCGGCGATCCCCCCTGGTCGGATGTCGATCCCGGTCGGCGGTGACTCGGACGATCTCGGCGGCGGCGGACGTCGGTGGGCCCTGTCGCTCCGCGAGCGGCGCGAAGACCGTGAGCGGCGCGACGCCCGCCGGGCCGAGGGTGCGGGCGGGTCCGCGGGCCGCGTCAGGCCGAGTGCTCCGGACAGAGCCCGAAGACCTCGACCGTGTGGGTCGTGTCGGTGTAGCCGGCGGCGGCGCTGACCCGGTCGATCCAGCCGTCGAGCTCCGCGCCGGCGACCTCGACACTGCGGCCGCACTCGCGGCAGACGAGGTGGTGGTGGTGACCGCGGTGGCCCTGCTCGGGCCCGCAGAGGCGGAACGCCGCCTCCCCGCCCGGTGACTGCACGAGGTCGACCGACCCCTCGGCGACCATCGTGTTCAGGTGCCGGTAGACGGTGGCCAGCGACACCCGCTCGCCGCGCTCGCGCAGGACCTCGTGCAGGCGCTGGGCGGTCCGGAAGCCGGACACCTCGTCGGCGAGCGCGGCGGCCACCGCGGCGCCCTGACGGGTGGATCGCCGGCGCACTCCCGGCAGGTCCAGCACGGCGGCCGGCGCCGGCCGGCGGACCGCATCACCACCGCTCCCGGCGCCGGTGTCCGAGCCGCCCTGCCGACG
>CAXSIB010000473.1:0-2880 GCA_964237095.1 uncultured Actinomycetales bacterium | reverse complement strand
GAACACCTGGGCAAGCTCAACTTCTACGTCAACGTCGTCGACGACCAGCTCCGCCGCCCCGAGCACGGCGACGGGGAGACCATCGGCATCCTGCTGGCCGCCGCCCACGACGACGTCGTCGTCGAGTACGCCTGCGCGGGCTCACCAGCCCACTCGCGGTCAGCACCTACCGGGCCCTCCCCGACGACGTCCGCCCCGACCTGCCCAGCCCCCAACAGCTGCGCGACGCCCTCCAGACCACTCCCCCACCCGACCCCGACGCCGCCCTCGAAGCCTGACCGGGCGGGACGACGCCGTCCTGGTCGGCCTCCGATCGGAGCTGGTCACCCCGGCAGTCGGCAGGGGCGGCTGAGTCGTCTTCGACCCGCAGATCGAGTCTGCAAGCTTCCCCAGCAGCCGAATTGCGCAGCAGCCTGTTGCGCGATTGCGCTGGCTTGGACGACGCGCGTCCACACCGCACCACGGCTCGCCGACTCGGTCGGTTCCTGACAGAGGCCGTTACTCAGTGACTGACAGAGTCACGGAGTTCATCCTCCGTCGTCCCCGACAGCTCGTCGGCGCGGGCGAGAAGCAGGTCGATCGCCACACGGATGAGGGTGTTGTCGGTGATGCGCTCCCCCACGGACCCATTGCGGTGGGTCCGGACCCGGTTGAGTCGTCGGACGTGTTCCGCCAGCCGGTCGGCTTGATCTGACCGGATCCGGGACTCCTTCCGGGTGAGCTGAAGGTAGCGGGGCAGGTCCTCACCTGCTGGGAGTTGGTCAGCACTTCGGTTCACCACCTTCGGTGGCTCGGCCGGCCGGCCGGCGCCGACGGACGTCTCCTCTGACTTCGTCGGTGGTGGTACTGACCGACCCGCGTCGGCGGTGGACCCGGAAGTCGGCTGGCCCACTCCAGCGGGTTGTGTGTCGCTGGTCGACCGTGCCGGTGCTGGCCGGCTCTCCCTTCGGAGCAGTGCCAGTCCGGGGTCGACACCGAGACTGCGCCGCGGAGCGAGCCCGGTGAGGGCCCGCGGGGTGGTCGGATCGGTGCTCATGGACGGGCTCCCGTCAGGGTCGGTTCGCCGGCGGATGCCGCTTCGCCGGCGGCGATGCGGCCGATGATCTCCTCGCCGAGGGCCTGGTAGTCCTCGGCCAGACCGCCCGCGCTCCGAACGCGGGGGGCGTCGTCACTCGATCGGCCGGCTCGGCGGACCTCCCACCACGTGGGCCCGGCCTGGACGGCCTTCTCAAGCTCATGGACCAGCAGGCCACGGTCGCGAACCTCTTGGGCGGCGGCCTCGACATGGCGGATCGAGGTACGGAACACCGAGGACTCGCTGCCCAGGTCCCCGGCGATTGCCGATCGCGCACTGTCGACGACCCGGCTGGCCGAGCGGTTGACGCCGAACAGCACGACACCGAGCAGGTCGAGGTCCGGGTTGACGTCGATGACAGCCCGAAGTCGTCGGGCGACGTCGCGAAGACCCTTGCGGGAGGACGAGTCGGTCTTGACCGGGATAAGGGCCCATCGGGCGGCTGCGAGCGCGGCCTGCTGCAGCGTCTCCTGACCAGGCGGGCAGTCGATCAGCACCAGGTCGTAGTCGGATGCGATCGCTGCAAGGCCGCCGGCGAGCGCCAGCTTCGCCCCGGCGGGGTCCTTCTGCGCTTTCATGGTGAGCCCGGCGGCAGCCATGTCCAGCTCCGGTCCCCCGACCAGGACGTCGAGGCCGGGTCGGACGTCACGCGCCGGCTCGAAGCGGCCGCCGAACACGAGGGCCTGCGCGAGGGCTCGGCCGCCGTCATCGAGCTCGGTCCCGGTGTAGCCGAGCTCCTCGGCCAGGTTGCCCTGGGGGTCGAGGTCGACGAGCAGGACCCGGGACCCGCCCGCGGCGAGCAGCCCACCGACGTTGGCCGTGATCGTGGTCTTGCCAACTCCCCCCTTGCCGTTGACGACCGCGACTACCCGCGTGAGCGTTTCGTGCAGTTCCACCGAGCCACCCCTCTGACAGACCACGTGACTGACAGACTCCGGATGTCTTGCTGTACCGAGGTCTGTGACTAACAGACTTCCGGCCCATCCGATCTGCGCCAAGCAGGCGCGCCGATGGTTCACCTCGAACAACCGAGGACGAAGAGGAACGAGCTGGCCTGGGCACGTTGAGTGCCAAGTCGCTGCTGGCTGACGGGTTGAGTCCCACCTGGGCTCATGTAGTCGGTGAGCGACGGGCTTACGTACTAACGGACTAACAGACTTCGTAGCTGACAGAGTTACGGGCACGCCCGAGGCTGGCGATGGCCCGGCCCTCGACGGATTCCTAGGCTGCCGGCTTGCGGACTCTGTGAGTTGGGTCGCCACCGCCGAGTCCGTCAGACGACGTGGAGTGCGTGGCAGCGGGTGCAGCGGTAGACGGGGCCGGTGTGGGTGGGGCTGTGGTGCCAGGCGTGGCCCCAGGTCTGGCAGTCGTGGGGGGCTTCGACGGCGGTGGTGTCGAAGAGGGCGCGGCAGCGGGGGCAGCGGTAGCCGCCGTCGCGTTCGGTGTAGAGGTCGCCGTGGGGGTTGGGGCAGCCGGTGCGGTGGGGCACCTGCTGATGCTGCCACGGCTCGAACGGTCGTTCGATTAGGAGACCGGGTCAGCGGTGCTGCGAGGGTCCCGGTCGTGGTGGGGGAGTGGGGTCGTCGAGGAGGTCGAGGGTCTGTTGCAGCAGCTGCTGCACACGCGCGTCGAGTCCGGCGAGGGCGTCGGACGCGGCGGTGAGCGCGGCCTGGTCGTCGCGGCGGCGGCGGACCGCGGCGGCGGCGTGGGCGGCCCGCTGCGCCGCGGTCGTAGTGGGCGCGGGCGGTGGGGGAGGGGTCGGGTCGTCGACGGGCTGGTCGCCGGGGGCGGCGGGGATGCGGAGG
>CAXSIB010000472.1:0-2882 GCA_964237095.1 uncultured Actinomycetales bacterium | reverse complement strand
CGCCGTGGCCGCCGCGCTGGCGGTGGCGGCCGGGGGGCTGGCGGTGTCACCGCTGGCAGGTGCCGCGACCGCCCCGGTGGTGACCGCCCGGGCGGCGGCCACGACGCTGCCGCCGGTGAAGCACGTGTGGCTGATCATCCTGGAGAACAAGTCCTACGACGCGTCCTTCACCGGGCTCAACGACAACACCTACCTGTGGAAGACGCTGCCCAGACAGGGCGCGCTGCTCAAGCAGTACTACGGGACGGGGCACTTCAGCCTCGACAACTACATCTCGCTGGTCTCCGGGCAGGCCACCCAGCCCGACACCCAGGCGGACTGCCCGACCTACAAGGACTTCGCGTCGACCGTGGTGGAGAAGGGCTCGGTCCGGACCAACCCGAACCACGGCCAGGCGGCGTCGAAGGCGGGCCCGAACGCCCCGGCCGGCGCGAACGGCTGCGTCTACCCCTCGACGGTCTCGACGCTGTTCAACCAGTTCAACCGGGCCGGGGTCAGCTGGAAGGGCTACGCCCAGGACCTGCGGAACACCGCCGGGCGCGAGGACGGACCGTGCGGCGCGCCGAGTGCGAGCCCGACCACCGACCCGGTCACCAACCCCGGGTCGGCCACCGCCGCCGACCAGTACGTCCCCAAGCACTTCCCGTTCCCGTGGTTCCACTCGATCATCGACGCGACGTCCAACTGCTCGGCGAAGCACATCGCCAACGTGTTCTCCCCGACCGCCGGGCTGTACCACGACCTGCAGAAGGTCTCGACGACGCCGGCGTTCAGCTGGATCACACCGGACAACTGCAGCGACGCCCACGACGCGGTCTGCGCGGGCAACAACCTCTCCGGCGGCTTCTCGAGCCCGACGACGCCGAAGGCGCCGATCAACTACACCGGCGGCCTGTACGCCTCGGACCTCTTCCTCGAGCACGTCATCCCGGAGATCGAGCGCTCGCCCGCGTTCAAGCAGGACGGGCTCATCGACATCACCTTCGACGAGGCGTTCCCGGCCTTCACCTACACCGGGAACACCTTCATCAACTCGAAGAAGACCGCGCCCGACGCGGCGACCTCCGTCGCCGACGACACCGCCGGTGAGGACATCGACGGCAGGAACGTGCACCTGGAACCCACCGGGCCGAACACGCCGCTGAAGAAGAACACGTCCGGGCAGGAGCTGTTCCCCGGCCCCGGTGACAACGCGTTCATCGATAGGAACACCAACATCCCCGGGCTGGTCCTCGGGGGCGGGAGCCCGATCGGCGGCTCGGCCACCGGCGGTGCCCGCACCGACACCGTCGCCGGCAGCCCGCGTTCGGCCCGGATCACCGACGACTCGATCTCCCTGCTGGACAACGGCCGCAGCGTCTACGGACCCGGGGTCCCCGACGGCTGCGTCGTCGCGGCGCCCGCGAACGGGCACGTGACCGCGACCAGCCCGAAGGGCTCGACCGGACCGGGGGCGGCGGTCGTGACCGGCGCCTTCACCCTCGACTGCAGCGGGGTGGCCACCGTGCCGACCGCGGCGCTGACCTCGGTCCACCTCGGTCCGCAGACCTCAGCCACCGACCCGCTCTACGACGGGAAGGACGCCACCAACGGCGGCGGGGACACCGGCAGCGTCCTGATCAGCCGGTTCATCAAGCCGGGGACCACGACGACCACCTTCTACAACCACTACAGCTGGCTGCGGACGATGGAGGACCTGCTGAAGGTCGACGCGAAGGGGAAGGCCCCGGGCATCGACGGGCTCGGCCACCTCGGCTACGCCGCCCAGCCCGGGCTCCGCGACTTCGGCCGCGACGTGTTCACCAACGCGCGGTGACCGGGCGGCCCGGCCGGCCCGGCCGGTGTCGTCGCAGGACACCCGCCGGGCTCGCGGGGCTCGCGGGGCTCGTCCTCGGCGTCGGTCTGCTGACCGGCTGCTCCCCGGCCTCGTCGTCCACCGCGCCGCCGGCCGCACCCGGAGGTCGGGGAGCGGACGCCGGCGACCGGACGTACGGCTCGCTGCCGTCGTGGCTGCCCACGTCCACGGTGCCGGTCGGCCGGGTGGTGACCGCGAGCGCGGCCCACCCGGCGGTCGGGATCGAGGGCGACACCATGCGGGTCGACCTGCCGCGGGGGCGGGTGACGGTCACCGCGGTCGGGCCGGCCGTCCCGGAGGAGGGCCGGTTCCCGATCCCGGCCAGCACCCGCTGCACCTTCACGGTGACGATGACCGGCGCGACCGCGGCGATCCCGGTGCTCGCCGCCCAGTGGTCGAGCATCGACGAGCGCAACGCGCTCCACCGCCTGCGGCTCGTGCCGACGGCCGGCGGGACGGCCCGGGGGTCGGTCGGGCCGGGGGAGACGGTCAGCTTCGACCTGGTCGCCGACCTGCCGCCCGGGAGCGGGGCGCTGATGTGGTCCCCGACCGGGAGCCGCACCGTCGGCACCTGGGACTTCGACGTCGAGATCGACTGAGCCCCGCCGGCCCGCGGCGCGCCCGCAGGGCCGCCGAGTGCGTGGGCGCGGTCGGCCCGCCCTATCGCGGGCGGCCCCGGTCCCGCTACCGTCGGCACACCCGGGACACCGTCGTCAGGGTCCAGCTGACACAGAGGGTGACCGAGGGGAACGTCCTGGTGAGCGTCGAGACAGAGTTCCGGACCGCGCCGGTCGTGCGCGAGGGGGACTACGGGACCCGGGTCGGCACGGTCGAGCCGGGTGGGGCGGAGTTCATCCCGCTGGACGAGAGGCACGGGCGGCCGTCGCAGCTCTTCTGGACGTGGACCTCGCCGAACTTCGAGTTCGCCACCGTCTTCGTCGGGGTGATCGCGATCGGCTTCTTCGGGATGAGCTTCGCCCAGGCGGTCCTCGGGATCGTCGTGGGTACCGTCCTCGGCTCGCTGACG
>CAXSIB010000471.1:0-2893 GCA_964237095.1 uncultured Actinomycetales bacterium | reverse complement strand
GGCCAGCAGCCAGCCGGGAATAAAGAACATGACAAAGCCTCACGGATTGGACGGAGCAGGCTGCGGCAACGCGGACTGCGGGGCAGTTTGCGGAAGCGGTGCGGCAGGAGCGATTTGCGGCGTAGTTTGGGCGGCGGCAGGGGGCGGTACGCCGGTTCCCACTTCCCCGACCACCGTTGGCGCAGTCGGTGAAGTCATCGTGCCGGGCGCGATTTGCTGCGGCATAAAGCGGGCACGCAGGCGCGGGTCGCCGGGCCGGAAGCCGCCAATGGGAATGGGGTTGCGCGGCCCCTGCAGACTGGAAAAAACGCGCGTGCCGGGCGGGGCGGCAGCGCGCGCGGACGGCCCGGCGGCCGCGGATCCGCTACCGCCGGCCGACCTGCCCGAGGACGCCGCCGTCGCCGTCCTCGACCCGGCCGGCGACCTGGTCTGCCTCGCGCGGACCCGGGACGGCGACCTCCGCCCCGAGGCCGTCGTCCCCGTCGCCTGAGACCCACGGCGTGAGCCCGACGGCCGCCCGGGTGCGCACGAGCCCGTCGAGACGTGCGCGCGACGCCACCCCGACCGGCTCCGACCGAGTCGGACCGACCGGCCGACCAACGCCGGTCCGCCGCCCGACCGGCCGGGCGGGGTGGCCGCCCGGGCCGGGCGGACCGGCACCAGGGAGGATGGCCGGGTGGACGCAGCCGACGACCCCGTGGGCCGCGCCGTCGTCGTGATCGGGAACTTCGACGGCGTGCACCGCGGCCACCTGGCCGTCCTGGAGGCCGCGCGCGAGCTGGCCGGTCCCGACCCCGTCGTCGCGGTCACCTTCGAGCCGCACCCGCTGGTCGTCCTGCGCCCAGACCGGGCGCCCGCGGTCCTCACCCCGCTCCCCGAGAAGCGGCGCCTGCTGCGCCGGGCCGGGGCCGGCCAGGTCGTCGTCCTGCCGTTCGACGCCGAGCTGGCCCGGTGGTCCCCCGCGGAGTTCGTCGAGCGGGTGCTGGTCGAGCGCCTCCACGCCCGGGTGGTCGTCGTCGGGGAGAACTTCCGCTTCGGCCACCGGGCCGCCGGGGACGTGGACCTCCTGCGCCGCCTCGGGGTCGACGCCGGGTTCAGGGTCGTGCCCGCCCCCCTCGCCACCGTCCCCGGCGGCTCGCGGGTGTCGTCGTCGCTCATCCGCGAGCGCCTCGCGGCCGGTGACGTCGAGGCGGCCCGGGCCGCCCTCGGCCGGCCGTTCCGGCTGTTCGGGCTGGTGGTCCGCGGCGACGCCCGCGGCCGCGAGCTCGGCTATCCCACCGCGAACCTCGACGTCGCCGACGGGGTCACCGGGGTCGCCGCGGTCCCGGCCGACGGCATCTACGCGGTGCGGTTCCTGCGGGCGGCCGACCTCGCGGCGGTCGGGGCGGACCCCCCGTCGGCGGCAGCCGGCACGGACCGCGCGGATGGGCGAGCGCCGGGGTCGACCGGGGCCGCGGGCCTGCCCGCGACCCTGTCGATCGGAACCAACCCGACCTTCGACGGGGTCGAGCGCCGGATCGAGGCGAACGTCCTCGACCGGACCGACCTCGACCTCTACGACGAGCGGGTCGCCCTCGACCTGGTCGCCCACCAACGCCCGACCGTGCGGTTCGACTCCGCCGGGGCGCTGGTCGACCAGATGGCCCTCGACACCGCCCTGACGCGGGAGATCCTCGACGTCGCGGGGGACCGACCGCGGCCCGGAGCTGTGCTCCGCCTGTCCTGATCGTGCCGTCGCCGTCGGCTGGGCGTCTCGTCCACAGCCGGCCCTCGGGGACCGTCGCGCGCAGGCGATCCTCAGGTCCGGCGGTTCATCGTGGTCCGATGAGGATCCACTGGACGACCCCTCCGCCCGGCGGCCAGGGGACCGTCGACGTCCGCCGGTACGCGGTCATCGGAGCGAGGATGCTCGCCCTGTGCTCGCTGGTGGGCGCGGGCTCGGTGTGGCTGCTGCCGCTGTCGGTCGGGATGCGGCTCGTCGGCTCGGTGGTGTTCCTCGTCACCGCGGCCGTGGAGGTCGCGACGCTGCTGGCCCCGTGGAGCCGCCTGCCCCACCAGTTCCTGCTCGTCTACCCGGTGCTGGGCACGGCCGGCCTGGCCGTCCTGGGTCTGACCACCACCGGGGTCGGCCCGGTCTACCTGGGCTTCCTCGTGTTCCCGTTCCTGTTCATGGGGTTCTCCGGTTCGACCCCCGGGGTGCTCGCACTCCTGCCGGCCGGTGGCGTGACGTGGCTGCTGCTGAACGGCGTCCACCACCCGACCGACGTGTCGCCGGCCTTCGGGGTGCGCCTCGCGATCGGGATGTCGGTCTGGGCCGTGGTCGGGCTGCTCCTCGCCCGGCGCAGCACCGAGGAGCGCCACCAGCGTTCGGAGCTCGCGGACGACGCCCACACCGACGCCCTCACCGGGCTGGACAACCGCCGCGTCCTCACCGCCGTCCTCGATGCCGTGGAGGTCGGGGACGTCGTGGTGGTGGTGGACATCGACGAGTTCCGGGAGGTCAACACCGCTCGCGGGCACGGCGGCGGGGACGACGTGCTCGCGGAGTTCGGGCGGACCGTCCGGGTCGCGCTCCGCGGCGGTGACCGTGCGATCCGCCAGGGCGGCGACGAGTTCGTCCTCGTCCTGACCGCGGTGAGCGACGTCCAGGTGCTGACCGTCCTGGCCCGGCTGCGCGACCGGTGGCAGCACGTCTGCGGGGCGGTCACCTTCTCCGCCGGCGCGGCCGCCTTCCGGGCCGGGGAGACCGGGCACGACACGCTGCGCCGCGCCGACCAGCACTGCTACCGGGCCAAGGCCGCCGGCCGCGACCAGTGGATCCTCGACGAGACCGACGCCTCTGCCGACGCCGACGCCTCCGCCTCCGCCGCGGTCACCCGGCCCAGCGGCGCGA
>CAXSIB010000470.1:0-2896 GCA_964237095.1 uncultured Actinomycetales bacterium | reverse complement strand
GCGCCGCCGCCCCGGCCGACGCGGCCGGTCGGTCCGGAGCCCGGGCGGAGCGCTCGTGAGCACCGCTCTCCCGCTGCGCCCCGAGCTGGTCGGCGAGGTGCCGTACGGCGCGCCGCGGGCCTCGGTGCCGGTGGTCCTCAACGTCAACGAGAACCCGTACCCGCCGGCGCCGGAGGTGGTCGCCGCGGTCGGGCGGGCCGCCGCGGCCGCCGCCGAGACCCTGAACCGGTACCCCGACCGCGACGCCGACGACCTGCGCGCCGACCTCGCGGCGTACCTCTCGCGCGACACCGGGATGGCGCTCACCCCGGCGCAGCTGTGGGCGGCCAACGGCTCCAACGAGGTCATGCTCCAGCTCCTGCAGGCCTTCGGCGGCCCCGGCCGGACGGCGTGCAGCTTCGCCCCGACCTACTCGATGTACCCGGAGTACGCGCGCGACACGAACACGGCGTGGGTCGCGGGTCGCCGGGAGGAGGACTTCGCGGTCGACCCCGAGGCGGCGGCGGCCCTGATCGCCGAGCACCGGCCGTCGGTCGTGCTGCTCGCCAGCCCGAACAACCCCACCGGGACCGCGCTGTCCCCGGCCGTGGTCCGCGCGGTCTACGACGCGACCGCCGGGCACGGCGACGGGGTCGTCGTCGTCGACGAGGCCTACGGGGAGTTCCGCCGGCCCGGGGTGCCCAGCGCGGTCGAGCTGCTCGCCGACCACCCCCGCCTGGCGGTCGTGCGCACGATGAGCAAAGCGTTCGCGTTCGCGGGCGGCCGCCTCGGCTACCTCGCGGCGTCCCCGGAGCTGGTGGACGCGCTGCGGGTCGTCCGGCTGCCCTACCACCTGTCGGCGATCACCCAGGCGGTCGCCCGGGCGGCGCTCGCCCACGCCGACGTGCTCCTGGCCCGGGTCGCGGAGCTGCGGACGTCGCGCGACGCCCTGGCCGTGTCCCTGGCCGACGCGGGGCTGACGGTCGCCGAGTCCGACGCGAACTTCCTCCTCTTCGGGGTGTTCGACGACCGGCACGCGGTCTGGCAGGGCCTGCTCGACGCGGGCGTGCTCATCCGGGAGGTGGGGCCGCCCGGCTGGCTGCGGGTCAGCATCGGCACCCCCATGGAGAACCGCGCCTTCCTCGACGCCCTCGCCGTCGTCCGCAGGGAGCTGGCGTGAGTGCCGACACGGGTGCTGCCGACACGGGTGCTGCCGGCCCGGGCCCCGCCGGCCCGGGTGCGCACCGCCGAGCCGTCGTCGACCGGACGACGCGGGAGTCGACGGTCCACCTGGAGCTCGACCTCGACGGCACCGGCGTGGTCGACGTCGCCACCGGGGTCGGCTTCTACGACCACCTGCTGACCGCGCTGGGCACCCACGCGATGTTCGACCTGACCGTCCGCGCGGAGGGCGACCTGCACATCGACGTCCACCACACCGTCGAGGACGTCGCGATCAGCCTCGGCCGGGCCCTCGACGAGGCACTCGGGGACCGGGCCGGGATCACCCGCTTCGGGGACGCCCTCGTCCCGCTGGACGAGGCGCTCGCGCAGGCGGTCGTGGACCTGTCGGGCCGCCCGTACTGCGTGTGCAGCGGGGAACCGGACGGCCAGGCGCTGCACCTGATCGGCGGGCACTTCACCGGTTCCCTGACCCGGCACGTGGTCGAGTCGATCGCGTTCAACGCCCGCGCGGACATCCACCTGCGCCTGCTCGACGGCCGCGACCCGCACCACATCGCCGAGGCCCAGTTCAAGGCCCTGGCCCGCGCGCTGCGGACGGCGGTCGAGCCCGACCCGCGCCGGGTGGGGATCATCCCGTCCAGCAAGGGGGTCCTGTGACGGCGGCGCCCCGGGTGGTCGTCCTCGACTACGGCTTCGGCAACGTCCGCTCGGCGGTCCGGGCCCTGGAGCACGTCGGGGCGGCGGTGACGCTGACGGCGGACCCGGTCGAGGCCGCCGCCGCCGACGGGCTCGTCGTCCCCGGGGTCGGGGCGTTCGCCGCGTGCGTCGAGGGCCTCCGCGCGATCGGGGGGGACGCGGTCGTCGCCGACCGGGTCGCCCGCGGCGCGCCGGTGCTCGGGATCTGTGTGGGCATGCAGGTCCTGTTCGACGCCGGGGTGGAGCACGGGACCGACGCGCGGGGCCTCGGGGCGCTGCCCGGCGTGGTCGAGGCCCTCGATGCGCGGCCGCTGCCCCACATGGGCTGGAACACCGTCACCCCGCCGGCCGGGTCGGCGCTGTTCGCCGGGGTCGAGGGGGAGCGGTTCTACTTCGTGCACTCCTACGGCGTCCGGACCCCGGTCGCCGACCCGGGGGGGGCGTCGGGGGGCGCGCCGGCCGTGACGACGGCCGAGCACGGCGGGGACACGTTCTGGGCCGCCGTCGAGGCGGGGCCGCTGTCGGCCACCCAGTTCCACCCGGAGAAGTCCGGCGAGGCCGGGCTGTCCCTGCTGGAGGGCTGGGTCGGCCGGCTGTGACCGTCCTGTGACCGAGCCTGTGACCGCGCCCGGGCCGGGTCCGGTTCCGCCTGCCACGACGGCAGCCGCGACGGGGGACACGGCGGCGGCCGGGCTCCGGCCCGACTTCCTGGTGATCGGTGCGCCGAAGGCGGGCACGACCGCGCTGTACGCCTCGCTGGTGCCCCACCCGCAGCTGTTCCTCAGCCGGGTCAAGGAACCGAAGCACTTCCTCACCGACGGCCCGACCGCGCGGCCCGACCTGCTCGGCGGGCTGCTCGGGAGCCGGCACGGGCGGGGTGGACCCGGACCGGGGGACCGCCAGACGTGGGACGAGCACGTCCGCTCGCCCGCGGAGTACGCCGCGCTGTTCGCCGCCGCCCCCGCCGGCGCCCGCCGCGGGGAGGCCACGCCGTTCTACCTGCACGACCTCGCGGCCCAGGACGCCATCGCCGACC
>CAXSIB010000469.1:0-2897 GCA_964237095.1 uncultured Actinomycetales bacterium | reverse complement strand
ACAGCTCGCTGGCCTACCTGCGCGACCTGCCCGTCGACGAGCTCAAGCTCGACCGGTCGTTCGTCTTCCCGATGGCCGACGACGCCCGCGCCGCCGCCCTCGTCGTCTCGACCATCGCCCTCGCCCACAGCCTCGGCCTGCGCCTGGTCGCGGAGGGCGTCGAGAACGCCGTCGCCCTGGCCGAGCTGACCCGCCACGGCTGCGACCAGGCCCAGGGGTACCACCTGTCCCGCCCGGTCCCGCCGGCCGAGCTCGACCGCTGGCTCGACGCGCGCACCGGGGCAGGGGCCGGCGCGCGACCTCCGGCGCCCGACGCAGCAGCCGCGGTGGGCGGGGCGCTCGGAGCAGGCGGGCCCCCGCGACGAGCCGCCGCGGGCCGGTAGCGTCGGCGGATGCTCCCGGCGGACGGCCACGTCCACAGCCAGTTCTCCTGGGACGCCGGCGCGGTCGGCGACATGCACGCCACCTGCGCCCGGGCGGTGGCGATCGGCCTGCCGGCACTGGCCTTCACCGAGCACGTCGACCCCCGGCCCTGGGCCCGCCACGGCGTCGAGGTGCCCGCCGGCTACCGCGGGCACCTCGACGACCACGGCCGCTTCCTGGCCGCGCCCCTCGACATCGCCGCCTACCTCGAGGAGGTCGACCGCTGCCGGAGCGCGTTCCCGGGCCTGCGGATCCTGAGCGGGGTCGAGCTCAGCGAGCCCCACCACCACCCCCGCGCGGTCGCCGACCTGCTCGCCGCCGCCGGTCTGGACGCCGACCACGGCGTCGACCGGGTCGTCGGTTCGGTGCACTCCCTGGCCGACCTGGACCCCGACCCGGATCCCGACACCGACACCGACACCGACACCGACACCGACACCGAGGAGCCCGGGCGCGGCTGGGTCGAGGTCCCGGACGCCTATCCCCAGCGCCGCCCCGTCGAGGTCGTGCGCGCCTACCTCGCGGAGGTCGCCGCGATGGCCGCGACCGACGCGCCCTTCGCGGTGCTCGGCCACATCGACTACCCCCTGCGCGCCTGGCCGGCCGACGCCGGACCCGTGCCGTGGGAGGCGCTGGAGGAGGACTTCCGGGCCGCGCTGCGGGCGCTCGCCGGGTCGGGCCGGGCTCTCGAGGTCAACACCCGGCTGCCGCTGAGTCCCCTCGTCGTGAGCTGGTGGCACGAGGTCGGCGGGCCGGCGGTCGTGTTCGGCAGCGACGCCCACCTGCCCGAGTTCCTGGCCCACGACTTCGCGGCGACCGCGGCCATGGTCGAGGCCCACGGCTTCCGCACGGGCCCGACCCCCTGGGAGCACTGGGGTCGGGCGTGAACCGTGCCCGGCCACCCGACCCCGGCACGACAGGCTGACGACCGCACCCTGGCGGTGGGTCAGCGAGTGCCCTCGGCCCACTCGAAGGGGTCCGCGCCGGCGTCGCCGAGCCAGTCGTGGTGCAGGACCTCGCCGCCGCTGCGCCAGGACTCCGGCGTGGTGGTGTCCAGCCAGTCCAGGGGTTCGACCCCGCCGGGGGCGCCCCCGTCCAGCGCGATCCGCAGCGCCGCGGCGAGGTCGGCGTCGACCGCGTCGCTGCAGGTGGCCGGGTCCACCGAGACGGACAGCGCGGTCCCCGACCGGGCCACCAGGTCGAGGAACCGGCGGTTGGTGGCCCAGTCCGTGGCGGTCGTGCTGGGCACGCGGTCGGCGTCGGCGGTGAAGAACCGGCCGTGCTGGGCCAGGCGGAAGGCGAGGGCGTCGACCCGACCCGGCGGGTGCGCTCCCGGACCAGGCCGGAGGTGTCGTCGCCGATCCGCTGCGTGTGGGTGAGCCCGGCGGCGAGGTGGCCCACGACGTCGCAGCTGAGCAGGACGGCGTCGCCGGCCGCGTCCCGGATCGTCCGGTGGAGCCCGACGAACGTCTCGGCGTTCGTCCGGGTGTCGTCGGCCGGCGCCCACCCTCGCAGGGGGGACCCCTCGCCGGCCGCGACCGCGGCCGCCCGGCGCCCGGTGATCGAGGGACCCATCGCCGAGCCCCAGCGGCCGAAGGTGTCGTGGGTGGAGAAGTCGTGCTTGATCAGCTCGAACCCCCACTCGACGAAGCGGCTGATGTCGGCGGTGACCCGGTCGAGGGTGGCCGGGTGCGACGGGTCCGGGGCGTGGGCGTCGTCGCGCGGGCCGAGCGGGCCCTCGGCGGGCGGGGTGTCCAGTACCAGCGGGCGGTACCAGAGACCCGGTCGGACGCCCTGGTCACGGATGCCCTGCGCCAGCTCGGACATCTCCCCGAACTGCGGGCGCCGCGGCCGGTCCCGCGGGCCGGCCGACACCAGCCGTCGTCCACGACCCCGCCCCGGCTCCAGCCGTCGTCCACGACCCCGAACGGGCGGACCGGGTGGTCGCCGGCCAGCTCGGCGACCGTGCGGGCGTCGCGGAGGACGGCGGCCGCGTCGAAGCCCCTGCCGTGGGCGTGGTACCAGTCGTTCGCGCCGACCAGCGGGGTCGGGGGGCGCAGGGGGTCCGAGCAGAGCAGGTCCGTCAGCAGGCACTGGGCGACGAAGGGCCGCTCCCGGGTCCGGACGGCCCGCACGGTGGCCGCGTGGAGGGTGCGCGTGCCGAGACGGACGGGGCTGTCCCCGGCGCGGAGGTCCAGCCACAGCGAGACCCCGTGCGGGTCGACGGTCCAGCAGGCGAACGCCCCGCCGCGCACCTCGACGCCGGCCCCCCAGGTCTCCCCGCCGGCGCGGTCGTGGACGAGGAACGTCCACGGCAGCGGCCGCTCGGGTCGGTGGCCTCGCCACTGCAGGTCCCCGTGGCTGCGTTCCCAGGCGTCGCCGAGCACCGCCACGCCGACGCCGACCCCCCGACGCCACCGCAGCCGGACCCGGGCGACCCCGCGCCGGGCGGCCACGTCGATGCGCAGCCCCTG
>CAXSIB010000468.1:0-2899 GCA_964237095.1 uncultured Actinomycetales bacterium | reverse complement strand
GCCGGCTCGACCCGGGTCGCCCACGCGGTCGTGCGCGGGCTGGACGGCGTCATCGGCCGCGCGACGACCCCGCTGCGGCTGCCGCTGCGCTACCCGACGCCGGCCAACCGCCGGCTCACCAGCTCGCTGCGGGAGCTGGACAGCCTGGTCGCCGGTCTGGTCGACGAGCGGCGGGCGGCAGCCCCGCCGGCCGCCGCGGCCGAGGCCGAGGCCGGGACGGATCGCGAGCCGGATCTGCTCGACCTCCTGCTCGCCCACCTCGACGACCCCCGGGCGGTCCGCGACGAGGTCGTCACGCTCGTGGTCGCCGGCCACGAGACCGTCGCGAGCGCCCTGGTCTGGGCGCTGTGGCTGCTGGCCGCGCACCCCGCGGAGGCCGCGGCCGTGGCCGCGGAGGCCCGGGCCGTGCTCGGTGACGCACCGGCCACCCTCGACGCGGTGGGGCGGCTGCCCCGGGCGCGGGCGGTCCTCGACGAGACCCTGCGCCTCTACCCGCCCAGCTGGGTCGTGACCCGCCGCGCCCTCGCCGACGACGTCGTGGCCGGGGTCCCGGTGGCGGCGGGCACGCTCGTGATCATCAGCCCGTGGACGCTGCACCGGCGGCCCGCGTCGTGGACCGACCCGGACGTCTTCGACCCGTCCCGGTTCCGCCGCGAGCCGGGGGCGCCGGACCCGACCCGCCGCCCGGACTACCTCCCGTTCGGCGCGGGACCGCGGCTGTGCATCGGGCGGGACTTCGCCCTCGTCGAGGCCACGCTCGTCCTGGCCCGGCTGGTCGACCGGTTCGAGCTCGCGGTCCCGGCGGGTCGGGCGCCCCGGCCCCGGGCCCGGGTCACGGTCCGCCCGCGCCACCCCGTCCGCCTCCACGTCCGGCCCCGCACTCCCGCCTGACCGGCGCGGCCGTCAGGCCATCGGCCGGGTGACCTGGTCCAGCAGCCGGTCGTAGCGGGCCAGCAGCTCCGGCACGCCGGCGTTCGACAGCGCCGACAGCGGCGCGGAGAACTCCTGGGCGCGGGAGACCGCGGTCCGCTCGGGCACCGGCGGGTCCAGCAGCAGCTCCCCGACCAGCGCGCGCAGCTCCTGGGCCCGGAAGCGGTGCTCGGGGCTGCGGTCGCGGTACCGGTTGAGCAGGACGCCGGCGGCCCGCAGGTCCGGGTTGTCGACGGCGGCGTCGGTGATCGCGGTGAGGGCCCGGTCGGCACCGTGGACCCCGAACAGGCCCGGCTCGGTGACCACCAGGGCGCGGTCGGCCGCGGCCAGGGCGTTGCGGGTGAGACGGCCGAGGCTCGGCGGGCAGTCGAGCAGCACCAGGCGGTAGCCGTCGGCGGCCTCGAGGGCGACCCGGAGCCGGCGGCGGCGCCCGGCGGTCGGGTCGGGGTTTTCGAACAGCTCGGTGCGCGGCGAGCCCGGGACGAGGTCGAGGAGCCCGTCGACGTCGGTCCACGACGACCGCCGGATCGACCCGGGCAGAGCGGCCGGGTCGTCCAGCACGTCGGCGACCCCGGCGTCGTCCGGGCCGGGCACCGACCCGGTCAGGGCCGCGGTCGCGTTGGCCTGCGGGTCGAGGTCCACCACGAGGGTCGCGAGCCCGCGGGCGAGCGCCGCCCCCGCGAGCCCGAGCACGGTCGACGTCTTGCCCACGCCCCCCTTGAGGGAGAGCACGGCCACCGAGGTCACCGTCCGAACCTATCGGTCGACCGCCCGAGATCCCGGGACGGCCGGACCGGCCCGGCCGTGCCGGGGCACCGTGCCGACCGGGGCCCACCGGCTACTCTGGGACCGCTGTCGACACCGGACGGGAGAGTCCTCGCCACCTGCGGGTGAGTGGGGCGCCGAAGGGGCAACCGGCCTGCACGTGGGCCACCTCCCCGAACCTCTCAGGCCTCAGGACCGTCCGGGCAGGCGACTCTGGAGGGACCCGTCCGCGGGCCCGACAGAGGGGGAGGGCTGCTGGACCGGCGAGGTCGCCGGGGAACGCCCGCGCCCGCCGCCGTCCTGAGGAGTCCCATGACCGACACCCTCGTCCTGCCCCCGCCGGACATGGCCGTCGACCCGGCCGCAGCCCCCGCCGCGCCGCCGGCCGCCCGGCCCGCGATCGGGCCCGCCGTCGTCGCCCCCACCGACCCCGCCGACTCACCCGGGACCGGGTCGGCGCTGGACGCGGACCTGGGCGACCTCGACGGCGACCGCGCCTTCGCCCGCCGCCACCTCGGCGCCCGCCCGGCCCAGACCGCGGCGATGCTGGCCGCCCTCGGCATCGCCGACAGCGAAGCCCTCCTCGCCGCCGTCGTGCCCGCCGCGATCCTCGAGGGCCTCCCCGCGGGGCTGCCCGAGCCGGTCGACGAGGCCGCGGCCGGTGCGCTGCTGCGGGAGCTCGCCGGCGCCAACCGGGTGACCACGCCGATGATCGGCCTCGGCTACCACGGCACGCTGGTCCCGCCGGTCATCCAGCGCAACGTGCTGGAGAACCCGTCCTGGTACACCGCGTACACGCCCTACCAGCCGGAGATCTCCCAGGGGCGCCTCGAGGCGCTGGTCACGTTCCAGACCGTCGTCGCCGAGCTCGCGGGGCTCACCCTCGCGAACGCGTCGCTGCTCGACGAGTCCACCGCCGCCGCCGAGGCGATGACCCTGCTCGCCCGCACCCACCGGAAGGCCCCGCGGCGGTTCGTGGTCGCCGCGGACGTCCTGCCCCAGACCCGGGCGGTCCTCGCGACCCGCGCCGAGCCGCTCGGCATCACCCTCGTCGAGGCCGACCTGGCCGGTGGCGCCGACGACGCGGTGGCTCTCATCGCTGCCGACGGCGGCTGCTTCGGGATCCTGCTGCAGTACCCGGGCGCCGACGGGGTCGTGGACGACCTCGCCCCGGTCGCCGCGGCCGCCGCGGCCGCCGGCGCGG
>CAXSIB010000467.1:0-2900 GCA_964237095.1 uncultured Actinomycetales bacterium | reverse complement strand
GACGCCGGAGAACCCGGCGCGGGTCGTGGCCTACCGGATCCAGCACGGGACGGCGGCGCCGACCCTGTCCCGGTTCGGGCTGTTCGACGTCTTCCACTCGGCGTGGTTCGCCGCGATCTACCTGCTGCTGTTCGTGTCCCTCGTCGGGTGCGTGGTGCCGCGCAGCCTCGTGCACCTGCGCGCGGCCCGGTCGCGGCCGACGCTGACCCCGCGGAACCTGCTCCGGCTGCCGGTGTCCTCGACGTGGGCCACCGACACCCCGCCCGCCGAGGTGCTCGCCCGGGCCCGCCAGGTGCTGCGCCCGCGCGGGCTCGGCCGCCGCCACCGGCTGTCGCGGTCGACGGACCCGCTCGCGCCGGTCGCGGCCGAGCGGGGGTACCTGCGCGAGACCGGGAACCTCGTGTTCCACTTGGCCCTGCTGGTCATGCTGGGCGGCCTCGCCTGGTCGTCGCTCGACGGCTACAAGGGCACGGTCATCGTCACCGAGGGGACCGGGTTCTCCGACACCGCGGGGGGTTTCGACGACTTCTCCGCAGGACCGCTGGTGGACACCGCGAAGCTCCCGCCGTTCTCGTTCCTCCTGGACCGCTTCGACGCGACCTTCCACACGAAGCTCGACTCGCAGTTCGGGCTGCCGACGGCGTTCGACGCGTACCTGACGTTCCGGCCCACCCCGGGCGCGGCCGCCGAGAAGGCGCACCTCGCCCTCGACCACCCCGTCAAGTCCGGCGGGGCGCAGGTCTCCCTGCAGGCCAACGGGTACGCGCCGATCATCCGGGTCGTCGACGGCCGCGGCCGCAACGTCTACCAGGGCCCCACGGTGTTCCTGCCGACGGACGCCAACTACACCTCGACCGGGGTGGTGAAGGTGTTCGACGCCCGGCCGCGCCCGATCGGGATCACCGGGTTCTTCCTGCCGACGTCGAGTCCGTTGCTGAAGGACTCGATCTTCCCGCAGGCGACGAAGTCCCAGCAGCTGCGGCTGTCCTTCTACACCGGCGACCTCGGCTACAACACCGGGCCGCAGTCGGTGTACACCCTCGACACGTCCCGGATGACCCAGCTGCGCACGGCCACGAACCTGCCGTTCACCGCGTCCCTGTCACCCGGCGCGTCGATCGCGCTGCCCGGCGGGAACGGCACCGTGACGTTCCTCGGGTACAAGCGCTGGATCAACGTCCAGGTGTCGTCCAGCCCCGGCACGCCGGTCGTGCTCGGCGCCGCGATCGCCGCGGTGCTCGGCCTGTGCGGCTCGCTGTTCGTGCGCCGCCGGCGGTTCTGGGTCCGCGCGGTCGTCGACGGGGCCGGGCGTACCGTGGTCGAGACGGCAGGGCTCGACCGATCGCGCGACCCGGACGTCCGGTCCGAGCTCGACACACTGGTCGCGGCCCTGCAGTCGGGGGCGCCCACCCGGCCCGGCCGCACCGATCAGGACAGCACCCACCCGGACGGCACCGCCGCGGACAGCGCACCAGCCCAGCAGCAGCAGGAGAGTCGGTCGTGAGCAACCTCGATCTGGTGTCCGTCGGCGCCGTGGTGGCGGCGCTGGTCCTCTACGCGATCACCATCGTGGCCTTCGCGGCGGAGTGGTCGTTCTCGGCAGGGATCGTCGTGCCCGCGCGGGTCGGGGCCGGCACCGACCTCGAGGCGGCCGACGACCGCGCCGCGGACGTCGCGGCCCGGATGGCCGTGCCGGTCGCCGCGGCGCCGGCAGGCGCAGCGGGGACGGTCGGTGCGAGCGGCACGACCGGCGTGACCGGTGCGACCGTGGTGCTCGACCGGCCCGGTCCCGGTGGCCCGGGCGGACCGGGTGCACCGAGCCGCTCCGGTGGTGCCGGGGGCCCCACGGCTCCCGCACGGCCCGGCGGCCGGCCCCCGCGGGTCGACCACGGGCCGGCGCGGGCCCGCAAGGCCGGCGCCGTCGGGATGAACCTGACCACGCTGGCGACCGTCGTCCTCGGGGTCGGCGTGCTCACGCGGGGCATCGCCGCGCACCGCGTGCCGTGGGGCAACCTCTACGAGTTCGCGATCACCGGGACGTTCGTCGTGCTCACGGTCTGGCTGTTCGCCAACCGCCGGTACCCGCTGCGGTTCCTCGCGATCTGGCTGGTCGGGTTCGCGACCACCTGCCTCGGGCTCGCCCGGCTGTTCTTCTACGAGGACGTCGGCCCGCTGCGCCCGCAGCTCAACTCGGCCTGGCTGGTGATCCACGTCAGCTGCGCGATCGTCGCGACCGGGGCGTTCACCGTCGCCGCGGTCACCACCATCCTGTACCTGCTCAAGTCCCGGGCCGAGGCGAAGGGCATGCGGACCGGCTACCTGGCCCGGCTCCCACCGTCGGCGACCCTCGACCGGATGGCCTACCGGCTGACGGCGTTCGCGTTCCCGATCTGGACCGCCGCGGTCATCTTCGGCGCGATCTGGGCGCAGTACGCCTACGGCCAGTTCTGGGAGTGGGACCCCAAGGAGACCTGGTCGCTGATCACCTGGGTCTGCTACGCCGCCTACCTGCACGCCCGGGCGACCGCCGGCTGGCGTGGCCGCCTCGCCGCGACGATCGCGGTGGTCGCGTTCGCGACCGTCCTGTTCAACCTGTTGGCCGTGAACTTCCTCCTGGCCGGCAAGCACTCCTACGCGTCCTGACGCCGTGCCCGACGACACCCCCGCCCCGCCCGGCCACGGCGACACCGCGCCCGACGCGATCGGGCCCGACACGACCCGGTCCGAACCGGAGCCGGCCCCCCCTCCCGCCCGGGCCGCGCCGGCGTCGGTCCGGCCGGTCGGGGACCGCGCGACGGTGACCCGGGAGCTGGCGGTCTACACCGCGCTGCGGGTCGGGCTGATCGCCGTCCTGGCGGTGCTCCTGCGCGTCAGCGGGCTGCTGTGGCTGCCCGCGATCG
>CAXSIB010000466.1:0-2922 GCA_964237095.1 uncultured Actinomycetales bacterium | reverse complement strand
CCGACCGACCCGGGTGCCGCCGGGTCCCGCCCGTCCGGCCGGTGGTGGCGCCCGGCCGCGGGCACCGTCCTGGCCGCGGACACCGCGCCCCTGCTGGCGAAAGCCGTCCTCGCGGTCGCGGTCCTCGCCGGGGGGACCACCGTCGGGGTCATCATCGCGCTGATCGTGACGGGCCCCGGGGTCCGTCCCGGCCTCGCCGTCCTGGGCCTCCTCGGGGTGCTGGCCGGGGTGCCCCTCGGGCGACGCCTCGGCCGGTCGCCGGTCCTCGCCGTCCTCGCGCTGTGGTCGGTCGCCGGCATCCTCGCGTTCACCGTCGTCGCCGACCTGCCCCTGCTCCGGGCCGCCCCGGTCCGGTGGGCGTGGCCGGGCGTCGACCGGGTGTTCCACGATCCCGGCTGGACCGACCTGACCGCGTGGACCGTCTACCCGCACGGCCCGCTCAAGGTCCTGCTGTACCTGCCCGCCGGTCTGCTGCTCACCGTCCTCACCCGACGGCCCGGCCGGGTCGTCCTCGCCCTCGCCGGTCTCGCGCTGACCGTCGACGTGCTCCGCTCCTGGGCCACCCACGCCGTCGGCTCCGACGGCAACGTCGTCACCGAGACCCTCGGCGCACTCGTCGGCACCGGCCTCGCCGTCCTGCTCACCCGGCTGTTCCACACCCGGACCCGGCGGACGGGGGTGGTGGCCGGCCGCTAGCCCACTCCGGCCCGGGCGGGTCGGGTCGCTCCCGGCCGCTCAGTCCGTACGGGCGCTGACCGTCGCGCCGACCGCGGTCGCGCCGACCGGGGTGGGCTCGGCCGCGGCGGTGTCCGGCTCGGTGTCCCCCTCGCCCGGCTCGAGGCGCCGGACCAGGACGGAGTTGATCCGGTTCCGGCGGCCGCCGCGGTCGCCGGCCTCCAGGGCGAGCCCCGCGATCGTCGTCGCGTCCTCCGGCTCCGGCACCTTCCCGAGACCCTTCGCCAGCAGTCCGCCGACGGTGTCGACGTCCTCGTCCTCCAGCTCCATCCCGAGCAGGTCGCCGAGGTCGTCGAGGGACAGCCGGGGCGACACCGTGTAGCGGCCGTCGGCGGCCTGCTCCGGCCCGGCCACCGCCACGTCGTACTCGTCGGTGATCTCCCCGACGATCTCCTCGAGGATGTCCTCGATCGTCACCAGCCCGGCGGTGCCGCCGTACTCGTCCACGACGACGGCGATGTGGACCCGCTCGCGCTGCATGTCGCGGAGCAGGTCGTCGGCGGGCTTGGAGTCCGGGACGAACACCGGCGGCC
The DNA here is from genome assembly GCA_964237095.1 of uncultured Actinomycetales bacterium. Lineage (GTDB taxonomy): Bacteria > Actinomycetota > Actinomycetes > CAXTBU01 > CAXTBU01 > CAXSIB01. The sequence continues at coordinate 1,654 of CAXSIB010000466.1, read as the reverse complement.
GCACCGCGGACTCCACCGGCGCCCGCGCACACCCCGGGTCGTCGCGCAGCCGCTTGGTCAGGTCCTTCAGGTACACCAGGCCGATCACGTCGTCGGACCCGCCGGCGCCGATGACCGGCAGCCGGCTGAACCCGCTGCGCAGCAGGACGTCCTGGGCTTCCAGGACCGTCCGGCCCGCCTCGACCGCGACGATGTCCGTCCGCGGCACCATGACCTCGCGGACGAGGGTGTCGCCCAGGTCGAAGACCCGCTGGATCATCACCCGCTCGGCGGCCTCGATCGCGGAGTGCTGCTCGGCGAGGTCGACCATCTCCCGCAGCCGGGCCTCCGTCGCGAACGGGCCCTCGCGCACGCCGCGCCCGCCCACCGCCAGCCCACCCAGGGAGATCAGCGCCGCCGGCACCGGGCCGAGGACTCTCGCCGCGACCGTCAGCGGGCGGGCCAGGGCCAGCGCGACCTGCTCGGGACGGCGCCGGGCGAGGGTCCGCGGGGCCACCCCGATCAGGACGAAGGACACCAGGGTCATGACGACCGCGGCGATCACGAGCGCCCAGCCCGCCGGCAGCGCGCCGTGCAGCGCGAGGGCGACCAGCACGGTCGCCACGATCTCGGCGGCGACCCGGACGAGGGTGGCGGAGTTGAGGAACCGCGCGGGGTCCTCGCTGATCACCCGCAGCCGCTCGGCATTGCGGCGGCGCGCGCGCACCAGCTCGTCGGCGTGCAGCCTCGACACCGTCGCGGTCGCGACCTCCGCGGCCGCCGCGACCGCCGCCACGGCGACCAGCAGCACCGCGACGACGACCGACCCGGACCCGCTCACGTCAGGACGGGGCGGTGAACCGGGGCGGCACGATGCCGCGGGCCCCGGCCCACTCGCCGAGCAGGCGGGTCTGCAGGGTGAACATCTCGGTCTTCCCCGGGTCCTCCGCGTGGTCGAAGCCCAGCAGGTGCAGGATCCCGTGCACGGTGAGCAGGGCCAGCTCGGCGGCCACCGGGTGCCCGGCCGCGGCCGCCTGCTCCTCGGCGACCTGCGGGCACAGGACGATGTCGCCGAGCAGTCCCGGCTCGGGCTCGGCGTCGTCCGGGGTCGGGCGCAGCTCGTCCATCTCGAAGCTCAGCACGTCGGTCGGGCCCGGCTCCCCCATCCAGCGCTCGTGCAGCAGCGACATCGCGTCGCGGTCGACCAGGAGGATCGACAGCTCGGCGGCGGGGTGGATCCTCAGCTGGGACAGGGTGAAGCCGGCCAGGTCGGAGAGCGCGGCCGCGTCCACGGTGACGCCGGACTCGTTGACGATGTCGATGCCCATGGGCGCGACGACGTCAGCCGGCGTTGTCGTAGCGGTCGTAGGCCGCGACGATGCGCCCCACGAGGGCGTGGCGGACCACGTCGTGCTGGTCGAGCCGGATGAACTCCACGTCCTCGACGTCGTCGAGGATGTCCTGCACGACCCGCAGCCCGGACTTGGTGTCGCGCGGGAGGTCGACCTGGGTGACGTCCCCGGTGACCACGATCCGCGACCCGAAACCGAGGCGGGTCAGGAACATCTTCATCTGCTCCGGCGTCGTGTTCTGCGCCTCGTCGAGGATGATGAACGCGTCGTTCAGCGTGCGGCCGCGCATGTACGCGAGCGGCGCGATCTCGATCGCCTGCTTC